>CAJOJI010000077.1 GCA_905234715.1 uncultured Saccharofermentans sp. | reverse complement strand
TCATTGCCGTCGCCGGTTCGGATGGTCGACTGTTCGCCGACATTCTTGACGTTGTCGACAGACACGGCGTTGATCACAAATATATCGGCATCGAGTTCTCAGAGCCTGACTTCACACAGAGAATGCCCGTCTTAAGAGACGTAAGCCATACGCTTACCGAAGCCGGCATCCTTGTTACTCTTGATAAGTTCAGCACCGGCCAGTCCACTCTTACGCTTCTCCACGACATGGATGCAAGCTACGTTAAGATTGGTGCCGACAGATTCGACCCTGAAGATCCGAAGGGCCGTATCATTACAAACGACATGATCAATTTGGCTAATATTCTCGGCTACAAGGTAATCTGCGAAGGCGTCGAGTCACAGAAGCAGGCAGACGACCTCATGATGTGCGGCTGCAACCTCTTCCAGTCTTTCTACTACGACAAGCCGCTCTCTGAGCGCTTCTTCGTCAACAGACTGCAGAACCCTTATTACGATATAGAAGTAACCAAGAAAAATCCCGAAGAGATTATCTGAGTCTTATCAGTTTCAACCTGCCAGTTTCAGCGGTGTTTCTATTTTGGAATATTCAGGTTTATTGGTATTCCATTCCCAGACGATCTCTGTCAAAGTAGAATCATTATCTCTAAACCATTCCCTGATCTGTTTATCATAAGGGCAATCATTCAGATTATCGGCACTCAAAGTGTATTTATATTCTTTTCCTGAAATATTAAAGGTCAATATACAAGGTACCACTTCCAGATTCATATCGATTTTTATATTGTCCTGATCATAAATCAACATGCCAAACCCTCCTTGTACTCTTCAGTATATTTGATAACTTCATCATCTATGAGCTCAACCCATCCTTCCCAAACCGGTTCGCCTTGACTGATATAAAGATTCGAATAGAACAATCCGTTCTCAAACATCTTCTTCCATCTGTATTGTTGGGCTTGAGGGATATCATCCATTAACATCCTGTCTATACAAAATGACCTTCTATCACCATTATCGAATATAAACAGAACTTTCTTTTCATTTATTTTCTTATATTCAACAATATTCACTTTATATAATCTCCTTCTATCTTGGAAATCTCTTTACCTTCAGCCAATAGTCTTAATCTGTGTCTTATCAAACAGACTCATCTTGATCTTGTCGTTATCATAAATAGTTCCCACCATTTACTCCTTTCAATTATATCTCAGTTTACTTTGGCATGCTTTATGCAAGGCGGTGCATTGCACCGCTTAAACACTAAAAGAGCACCTGCAAGCAGGCGGTCAAGGATGTCAAAGACAAGGCAACGACGTTCCTTGACGGACTGGCAAAGCAGGTGCTAATTATCTTCGGTTAACGCTTATCTCTTATTTGTGCTATATTTAGTTCTATATTTTTAGAATTAGAGGTACTGATATGATTTCCAAGAAAATGATCGAATCCCTCAAGGGTGGTTCTGAGATCCGCAAGATGTTCGAAGAAGGCGGAAGACTCAAGGCCATCTACGGAGCTGAGAACGTTTACGACTTCTCCATCGGCAATCCTGACTTGGAGCCCCCGAAGGAAGTATTTGACGCTCTTAAGGATCTTGCTAATAATCCCACTCCCGGTATGCACGGCTATATGCCCAATGCCGGTTATCCTTCCACAAGACAGATCGTTGCCGAGAAGAGAGGCAAGGAAGCAGGTCTTGAGATTGGTGCTGATGCTGTCTGCATGACTGTCGGCGCCGCTTGCGCAATGAACGATGTTCTTCACTCACTCCTCGATCCCGAGGATGAAGTAATCCTTCTTGCTCCCTACTTCATGGAATACAACGGATATGTCGCAAACCACGGCGGTAAGGTAGTTATCGTTCAGACAGACGACAAGTTCATGCCCGTTATCGCTGACATTGAGAAAGCAATCACAGCAAAAACTAAGGCGATCATCGTTAACTCACCTAACAATCCTTCCGGTGTCGTATATCCGGCTGAGCTCCTCACAGAACTCAACGATATGCTCAAGAAGCAGGATCACACGATCTACGTTATCAGCGACGAGCCTTACATTGATCTCGCTTACGACGGAGCATCAGTTCCCTGCGCACTCAAGTATATCGACAACCTCATCATATGCTTCTCATGGAGTAAGTCACTCTCACTTCCGGGCGAAAGAATCGGTTATACACTCGTATCACCCAAGTGCGCTGACTTCGCTGAGCTTACAGGCGCCATCGTTCTTTCAAACAGAACACTCGGCAGCGTAAACGCTCCTGCAATCTGGCAGAAGGTAATTGAGAAGTCCATCTATGCAAAGGTTGATGTAGCAAACTACGAGAACAGAAGAAACCTTCTTTATGCAAACATCATCGATGCAGGTTTTGATGCAGTTAAGCCTAACGGCGCTCTCTACATCTTCATGAATACTCCTAAGGGACTTGATGACGGTGAGTTTGCAGCAATCTGCGCTAAGCACAATCTCCTTCTCGTTAAGGGTTCAAGCTTTGCACGTCCCGGTTACTGCCGTCTTGCTTTCTGCGTATCTGAAATTTCCATCAGAAATTCCAGAAAGGCATTCTACGCTGTAGCAGAAGAACTCGGAATCAGCCACAGAAAAGAAATGTAATTTCTTGATCAAACGCAACATTACAGGGTGAACGGCAAATTGCCGCTCACCCTTTTTAATTAACTCTTATGTATTCTGTTCTTTCTTATTTCAGTTGCGATAACAAGCGATACCGCTCCGATCACAAAAAATGATACTCCAAGACTTATCACGAGTTCGTTCTGAGGAAGCTCACCCAGCTGAGGAATATCCGTAGTCGGAGTATCCGGTATTGGCGGGTTATCCTTAACCGGAGGATTTTCTGTTACATGCAGGCTCTGTTCCATATTGTTAAGATCAGCATGTTCAAGTATATGAATATCTTCTTTCTGAACACCTGCAGTCATTTCATCCACGGTCTGCTTATCGTAGATATTCTCAACTACTACCACTCGTTCTCCGCCTGTTAATGTGGCCGGATCGAACTCAATCGGAACTTCGACGATTCCTGTATCTGAATCAGGCACGAACTCCTGAACAGCGGTTACTTCAACACCATTATCCAACACGGCATCACCTGATGCGGTAAACAAAGATGCTTTTGCATAGTATGTCTGTCCTGCTTCAAGATTCTCATAACTTACATGGTCGACTACCGTAACCACTGAATCGTTGCTGAAAGACTTGGCGCCTCTTAATGTTGTTGCATACGTTACGCACGAAGGTCTTCTTACTGTCTGATCCTCATCAGTAAGATCTGCATGCGATACTATGAGCGCTCCTTCTGACGCTTCATGCAGTTCTTCGAATACGACAATGCTTGTCTTAGTCAGTGGGATCAGTACATCTTTAAATTCCATTACTTCTTCGCCGTCTTCTATGGCAGCCATAAACGTCTTCGATACTGTATACGTCTTCCCTTCTATATCTTTATAGATCTCACCAGTATCGGCATCGTAGAGCGTACCGGTAAGATAGTATTCTTCTCCCGGATTAAGATTCGTATATGTGACTACGTCATTTATTGATACTCTTTCTTCGTATACGAATACATGAGTTCCGCTTTCGCTGTCTGTTGCCGTTGTCTTGATCTCCGGAACTCTTCTAATTACTGTTTGGTCTTCGTCATTGATATCTTCATGGACAGCGATCAACATATTGTTCTGTTCTTCATAGAGTCTCTCAAATACAACGAGTGATATCTCTTCATAAGAGACAAGCACATTTTCGAATTCGACGGTTACACTTCCTGATGCAGTACCGTTAGAGATCAGTGCATTGGATGAATCAGGCGTAAACGTTACTGTCTTTGTGTAAGTATTTCCTTCAGCATCTGTGTATATCTCACCTGTCTTCACGTTGTATATCGTTCCTGTTATCGTGTATTCCTCATCAGGAATCAGATCTTCAAAAGTCACTACATCGATTATAGTTACACGTTCCTTATAGGACATGTAGTGATTGCCTGTATCGGCATCAGTTGCATACGTGCTTATCTGAGGCTGGAGAGGTTTATCTTCGAAGTTCATGTCTGAACTGCTGCTGGCAGTAACGCTGAACTCATGTATGGAATCATCAACAAAGAACCAGCGTCCCGCACTGAGTTCCTTTGCATAATAATCGCCTTCTGCAAGTTCTATTTCCTTATCGCCCTGTTTCCACATAACATACGGCTTGATCTGTGAATTGTAATCTACTGCAGATATATTTCCTTCATCATTAAAAATTAACGTACAGACAAGCATGTCATTTGCCTTGTAATAGATACCGTACTTTGTTCCGTTAAGAGAATGAACACCGTCTATAAGAGATGAATTATCAGTTGAAGACTTCAACGGAGCATAGAAACCCGTCTTAGCCTTTTCATTTAATACTATCCCGTTATTTGCGGCCAGCTTGTATATAGAACTGTCGTACACATAATCCAGTTTTGCACTGCCACCATTATCAGTTATGCGGATAACCAGAGGCTTTTCTGCATTCAGATAACCGGAAGGAGCAGAAACTTCAGATATCCTGTATGTTCCCAAAGGAAGTGCATTAATCGTGCTGAAATATCCATTCTTATCTGCTGCTGACAGTGAATTGTTATTAATGGTTACTGAACCGGTATTATTGCTTACAAGACTTACTGATGCTTTCGGAGTTGCAGAATCAAGCAAAGACATATCAGCCGTACTTTTAATGTCTGTTCTGTCGAAATAATCGACACGGAATACCGCACCTGACAGTTCTCTTCCTGTAATGAGATTCCATCCGCCTTCATCCTGCTTTACACGCTGAACAGATGAAGATGAAGACAAAGCAACATCTTTCAGAGTTACGGTAACTAAATTATTTGAAGCTGATCCTAAATTTACAGGATATCTGTTTGTATCAAGTTTATAACCCTTTCCTGCCGATATCTCCTTAATATAAAGATCTCCACCATCGTTCAACGGATCCAGTGTATAAGCTGATGTTGTGCCGCTCTCATTAATCTCGAATGTATGGACAAGTGAATTGTCGCTTGTCTTATATAAACCGTATTTGGTTCCGGCAAGGCTGTAACAAGCATTACTGTTTGAGATTGCCGGGTTTGAAGATGACTTCGCAACTGTTATCTGAACCGGAGTCGCAGTGACATCACCGTGAGCCATATCCTGATAAGAACCGTTCCAAGTTGTCTGATAGATCTCACACCACCAGTTGGTAAGAGTTAAACCCGGAATGTTTATCGTACCCGTACGGACACCATAGATGTAGTCCATATATTCATGAAG
Organism: uncultured Saccharofermentans sp.; assembly: GCA_905234715.1. GTDB lineage: Bacteria > Bacillota > Clostridia > Saccharofermentanales > Saccharofermentanaceae > Saccharofermentans. The sequence continues at coordinate 5,801 of CAJOJI010000077.1, read as the reverse complement.
AAGAACTCCGAAGCCCTGATTGCCCGGCCATTCGGTCGTCTCGTCACTGTAATACCAGTCCATTGCGTAATGCGTAACGATATACATTGATGAGGCATCCTTAATTAGCAGCATTTCATCGTTCGGATCGTGTGCTTTCCACCAGGCAAGACCATATTCATATAAAGCACCGCCGGGACCGAATGCACCTGCCGCCTGTATCATCTGATATTTCCTGCTGTCTCTGTCGATTCCATCAAGATATGTATATGCCTGATAATCGACATTGTCAGGAGACGGCCTTGAATCCTGGATACAGTAAAGCGCCTTATCGTAGTAAGACTGCTGATACTTGTTGCCTTCAGGTTCTGTATCGGCATAGTAAAAACATCTGGACCAATATCCTGAGTTGGCGATCATGTCGACCATGTCTATGTGATCGTCTTTGTGATAGACATAGATATTGTCTCCTGCCCAGGTTGAATCGGTATCAAACATTACCTCATCATCTTCAGCTCTGAACACAAGATGAAACAGATTATCAGGTTCAGGAACGATATAGTCCGTTGCAAGTTCAGAATCCCTGCCTGATAAGATCATGCCAAGTGCTTTTGCAGCAGCTTCCGAAGTAGAATCTGCAACAGCATAATACTCTACGGAATCGCCGTAATTGGAACTCTCATTTAACGTGCCGTCTTCATTAATTGCGCCGACCGTGATCACGCCGTTTAATCCAGCTGGAATATAATAACAGGCATCTGTTCCGTTGTTTCCCGCAGATGCAACGATTGTACTATTGGTATTCTCTATAAGAGATTTAAACAGATCATACTTGCCGCAGTCCATTATAGATACAGCCATAAGGATGTAATCTACATTCATGTTCTCTGCCATTTGAACGGCGGCATAAACATCGGACATATATCCCTGGCCGTTATCACCCATTGCCTTAATTGAAATGATATAAGCATTATCAGTCTCATCAAGGATATAAGAACAAACAGCCGTACCGTGTCCATTATGGTCATCTGGATCATCACCTATAACTGAATACTTTTCATTAGCCATATCAGAACCTGTATCGATAACTGCCACTCTGACTGAAGCGTCCGGATTAATTCCTGCATATGAGATAACGCCTTCTCTTCTTCCGCAGATTCCCAATATTCCGTCAATGTCATATTCGTAGCCATCATCGTATAAAGTCTCAACCGTCTTAGACAGACTGTCATGCGAATCAAAACAGAGGATGTACGTTCCGTCATAATAAACACCTGCAGAAATATCCAACCCGTTAAGGTCATCAGTAGTATCAACGATAACCCTCTCTGCTGACGGCAGCTCTGATACCAGGTTGAAATACCCATCCGGGTTTTCTGCCACCGTGATATCAGTTGTCTCCACTTCTTCTGTGATGTCTGATACTACTTCCTCTTCTGTAGTTTCTACATTCACAGTTGATGGTTCAATCACTTCGTCGTTTACAACAGAAGACTCCACAGTTTCAGATTCTGTATATGTTTCTGTTACTTCCGTTGTTTCTATACACTCTTCAGATTGCTGAGACTCCGAAGTCAATTCATCAGCAAAGACAGGCGGTGTTGCCTTCAAAAAGCCTGCAGCCATGACCGATGCCATGACGCATGCAATCAATTGCTTTTTCCTTTTCATCTTTATACCTCTCTTTTCTCCGTATATTTGCAATAAAAAAGCAGCCCCGAAGGACTGCTTTTCACCAATTTAAAAGGATCTCCAGTAGGAGATCCTTTTTAGTTATTTGTTTAGATGATCAAGCTGACTTTTCAGCTGCCAGCTCAATGACCTTTTCTATTGGAAGATTAGTTGCTTCCGCAATTTGCTCGGTTGAGATTCCCATGCCAATCATCTTTAGAGCAATCTCACAAGAATTCTCATATCTAGTTTCTTCTCTTATCTCATCAAATACTGATCCCATACGCTCAACTCCTTCCGCTGATTTCTTATAATCCTTCACTCTGCCTGACAGTTCTTCATAACACATATCATCCGCATCAGTACTATAAAAATCATTCATCAACTTGCCAAGCGCTGTATCTTTGGTTCTTATGGAACCATTCACGTATATTATATGCTCTCCGTCGTCAAAATTCACATTTCCCTCTTTAATAGTTCGTTCTATATGGTAGATGGGTTCTTCTAAGCCAAGAACATCGTTCTCCGTTATGAAGATCACATAATTTTCGCGAAGATCGGTAAAAGAATCACCGGGTTTAAGCATATCTGCATCAACCATACTCGAATGATATCTTGCTCTCTTCTGATGAGCGCCGGAATCAGCTCGCTGTATCTCAACATCGTATTTCACTCCATCAAGATCTGAAGCATATATATCAAGCCATACATCTCTGCCCTGAAGATTTTTCATCTGCTTTTGTGTCCTTACTTCAGATACCTTAAGATCATTTCTGTTAAGGATTATCTTCAAAAGCAATTCGGCGCCTTCAATATAATTATCAAAGAATACGGTCATGAACTCATCATCAATGAGACGCAAAGATTTGATACGTTGAAGATCATCTTGATGTTGTGATTCATTCTTCATGATCAACTCTCCACCTTTAAGAAACGTCTTCTACCGGCTCTGTGACACGGTCAATGGAGCCGTCGACAATGTTGTAGCGATAGACGCTGTCAGACAGTCTGTCAGATACCCTCACATGCTCCTGGTTGGTCTCCCTTACGAGTTTCATGAGCTTACCGCTCTCTTTGAAGGTATCGGTCGACAGCACGACCAGGTCGTGTACCGAAGAAGGCAGGATATAACAGTCCGTGCCGATCTTCTTGACTATCTTTCCGATTACATCTGTGTAGATGAGTGCATTCGCACCGAAGAATTCATATTCGTTGCTGACGACATAGACTCTGTCTTTTGCAGGCACCGCTTCCATATCAGGAAAAGATTCCTCGATATCCTTATCGTCTGCTCCCCATCTGCGCATCATGCGTCCCATGGTCTCTTCAATTCTCTCGCTCTTGAAAGGAAAAAGCTTCTTGGTATTCTTTTTCGCAAGGCTGAAAAGGAGTTTCTCTGACAGGTCTTCAATGTTTGCAATGTCATGTGTAATAAGGAATCCTGATACACCTGTCTCATCAATACTGACAATTACCCTGTAGACTATCGTGAGATCCATGTACTCACGGTGCGGGCAAAGCTCGATCATTTCCTGGTTTTCTTTTGTGTTGACGACCTGAAACACGATCTTGTCTTTAAATGCCGCAAGATCAAGATTTAAGACATCCTCAGGAAGATACTTCATGGACTCTTCAAGATAGATAGCCTGACTTGCCATTACCTTCTCGAAGGAATCGCACTGCTTATACTGGTCGTACATCCTTTCCATGTAGAATGTCGGACTGCAGTAAGAACCCTTGTGTCCTTTGGGTTTGATAACAACACCTGTAAGGACCGTGTTTACCTTCGGCACCTTGCGGAGTTCGATCTCGCAGCTCGAATATCTTTCAGGCAAATAATCCAAAAACTCTTTCAAAACTCTCTTTTTGAAACTCTCGTAACTCAACATGTTCTGATCCTCCGTATAAAAATTTGGGCAATAAAAAAACGCACCCCGTAGGATGCGTTTATTTGCACTATAAGTGTATACGGGATACCAGTCTCATTCAATAAGACAAAGTCTCAATTTCGGTACCCTAATTTGCAATTGTTACGATTACCAAAAGCAGTCCGCCCTTGATATATATGGCGATACGGCCGTTTTCGTCAGTGGGATGATTAGAAAAAGAAAATGTGGAACCTGCATTAAGTTCGGCATCCTTTAAAGGATAGTACAAACCTTCAGTCGTAACGCCTGTAACCGGCTCTGCAAAATCCCAAGGTACAAGAGATACGGATACGGGCTTTTTAAGAGTGCATACGTCTATCTCAACCGAATCTTCACCCGACAAAGGATAGCAGTATGTGATACCGTCGGTAATTGTTATCTTTTTGCCGTCTTTCTTGAACTTCAATGATCAACTGGTATTTTATAAAAGTTTGGTGGGTGAAAATGCTTAAATTAATGTTGGTCTCTTCCGATAAGAATAATATAGCGGAAGCCGAAAGAGCGGGTGTCGACAGGATATTTCTCGATAAACACATTATTACTGTTAATGAAATCCAGACCTTCCTTGGAGATGGAATCCATGTCGCCTACGACAAGATCAGGAACGATGTTATGGCGCGCAAGGATATCACAGCCGCCGTCACAGGCGATGAGGACTGTATCTTCATTGGAATCTGAAAGATCTTTAATGAGCTTTGCCGATTCTTCAGGCAAAGGTCCGCCGGTTACGATGATGTACCGCATCTTTTAAGCTCGTCTATTGCTTTTGCGGGATCTTCTGCACGGAATACGCTGCTGCCTGCGACAAAGAGCCTTGCACCGCACTCGTAGATGTGTCCGATGTTAGCTTTAGTAACGCCGCCGTCAACGGAGATGATCGTGTCGGCACCCTGGTCGTCAATGGCCTTTCTGAGCTTTCTTAATCTCTCATCAGATGATTCAAGATAGCCCTGTCCGCCAAAACCGGGATAAACGGTCATGACGAGTATTATGTCTACTTTTCCGATATAGGGGAAAACCTTTTCGATCGGTGTATCGGGATGAACTGAAATGCCTGCACTCTTTCCCAATGCCTTGATGGAATCTATCACGCTGTCAGGATCTTCTGCGCACTCTACATGGAATGTGATGTTGTCCGAACCGGCATCCGCAAAAGCCTTGATGTACTTCTCGGGATTGGTGATCATGAGGTGCGTATAGAACTTCATGTCAGTATATTTGCGGATGGATTCGATTACCGGGATGCCGAATGAAATATTGTTTACATAGTGGCCGTCCATGACGTCTATATGGAGATAATCGGCATTGTTTTCGACTGCCTTGATATCTCTCATAAGGTAGCCGAAATCAGCTGCCAGAATGGAAGGTGCTATCCCGATATCTTTCATTGTTTTCTCCTGTGCTTATAGTTATTCCTATTATCGTAAAGCTCTGTATAAAAGCTTGTATATCTCTCGTAGCGTCCCTGGTCGAGAAGGCCGTCAGCAAGAGCATTCCTTACGACGCAGCCGTCCTCTTTGCGGTGTGAGCAGTCGTCAAACCTGCACCCTGTCGCAATCTCGTTGATCTCAGGATATCCGTAGAGCACGTCCCTGTAGTCCACGCCCTGGTCTTCAAGAGAGAGCGAGGTAAATCCGGGAGTGTCGCAGATGAATCCGTCGAAGAACTCATGCAGCTCGACGTGTCTTGTCGTGTGTCTGCCTCTCTTGATCTTGGCGCTTACTTCACCTGTCTGCATCAGGTCAAAACCCAGCAAAGAGTTGCAGAGCGTGCTTTTGCCGACTCCGGAAGGACCTGCGAAGGCCGCAATTCCCTCACCTATTATATTCTTAAGATCACTTTTGGTAAGGGGCTTTTCGGGTGCAGAAATGAGAACTTCGTAACCTGCTTTAGTATAAACTGAACAAAGCCTCTCGGAGTCATCTTCGTTAAGGTCGCTCTTAGTGAAAATGATCACTGGCTTTATGTTTCTCAATGAGCAGACAAGAAGCATCTTATCGAGAAGTGTGAGATCGGGCGCAGGCTCTGTTACCGAGAATGTAAGAAGCATTACCGAAAGATTTGCAACAGGAGGTCTTGCGATAAAGCTCGTCCTCTCCTCGATATCGGTAATAACAAATTCGACGTCAGGATCGCCCGAAGGCATTATCGTTACCCTGTCGCCTATAGCAGGTTTAATTCCTTTAATTCTGAACTGGCCTCTTGCGGCACACTGTGCATAAG
>CAJOJI010000076.1 GCA_905234715.1 uncultured Saccharofermentans sp. | reverse complement strand
GAGATTGATGAGCCAATCGTGGCAGAATGTCTTCCAGTAATCAAACCACTCGAGGTCTGTGCCGGGTTCGCAGAAGAACTCAAGCTCCATCTGCTCGAACTCTCTTGTACGGAAGATGAAGTTACCGGGGGTGATCTCGTTACGGAAAGACTTACCGATCTGGCAGATACCGAAAGGAATCTTCTTTCTTGCAGAACGCTGAACGTTTGCAAAGTTTACGAAGATACCCTGAGCTGTCTCAGGTCTTAAGTAAACTTCTGAAGTGGAATCCTCGGTAACACCGATGAATGTCTTGAACATGAGGTTGAACTTACGGATGTCCGTGAAGTTGTGGCCGCCGCATACAGGACAGGGAATGTTCTTCTCTCTGATGTAAGCTACCATCTCTTCAGGGCTCATACCTTCAACAGGTACGTTCTCGATTCCGTTTTCCTTGTTCCAGTCCTCAACAAGATTGTCTGCTCTCTGACGTGCCTTGCACTGCTTGCAGTCAATAAGAGGATCGGAGAATCCGCCGACGTGGCCTGAAGCGACCCATGTCTTGGGGTTCATGATGATCGCAGCATCAAGTCCTACATTGTAAGGGCTCTCCTGGACGAACTTCTTCCACCATGCTGCTTTAACATTATTCTTAAGCTGTACACCCAACGGGCCGTAGTCCCATGAATTTGCGAGACCGCCGTAGATGTCAGAACCCGGATATACGAAGCCCCTTACCTTAGCAAGGGAAACTATCTTATCCATTGTTTTCTCTACTGCCATACTAAATCAAACTCTCCCTTGAGATTATTCTTCGTCTTCTGCTGAATCGTCAGCGCCTTCGCCCTCGTAAACAACTTCCTCTTCTTCCCCGGAAGAACCGCCTGCGAGTGCATCGATAAGATCATCAAGACCCTTGGAGTTGAGGCCGCCTGCAACAGACATTCTCTCTGCTCTCTCTTCTTCGAGCATCTTTCTTCTGTTCTCTGCTTCTTCTCTTCTTCTGATCTTCTCTTCTCTTGTGATCGGGATGACTGCCTCATCCTCTACATCACCCTTTACCGCAACGACCTTGTCAGCTGCAACTTCACGGCATGCGAGTGATACAACATTTGCTGCACCCTCACCGTCGATCATGGGCTGAGCGCCGTCTGTCAGTTCTCTTGCACGCTTACTTACCAAAACGGTAAGGTCGTAAGGGCTTGCTGACTTCTCTTTGAGTTTCTCGATTGAAGGATCTGTTAACATCTTCTTTACCTCTCTTCTCCTTTTATTCAAGTTGTTTAGCTGTGTTTATATTCTTCGAAGCTTTAAGCTTTTCAGCGGTGATTATTGCAAGAATGTCTCTTGCTGCTCTCTCGAGATCGTCATTAGTAACTAAGTATTCGAATTCACCTGCACGCTTGATCTCGGCTTTTGCCTGAGCGAGTCTCTTCTCGATCTTCTCTTCGGTCTCGGTGCCTCTTCCTCTCAGTCTGTTCTCGAGTTCTTCCATTGAAGGGGGAAGGATGAATATCGTAACTGTGTCATCATCGAATTTGCGGTTTAATGCGAGACTTCCTTCTATGGTGATGTCGAAAAGAACGTCCTGTCCTTTGCCGACCATTTCCGCAAGCGGATCTGAAGGTGTGCCGTAGTAGTTATCCACGTACTTGTCGTACTCTACGATCTTGCCGTCTTTGATCATCTGCTCGAATTGTTCAGTCGTTCTGAAGTAATATTCGACGCCGTCTTTTTCCTGACCTCTCGGAGCTCTGGTCGTAACTGAAATCGAATGACCTACGCTTCCGGGATTTGCCTGTTCCAAAAGTTCTTCAACTCTCGCAAGGACCGTGCCCTTGCCGACACCTGAAGGACCGGATACTGCTACTATCAATCCTCTGAAATCACTCATCCCAGCATCTCCTTTATCTCTGATGTAGCAAGCGCTGATGTTAATACGAGTCCGCTGTCAGTTACTATTACCGACTTGCACTTCTTACCGGCACAGCAGTCGACGAGCATTCCCCTGTCTTTTGAATCCTGCATCATGCGTCTTACGGGTGAAGACTCAGCGGCAGCGACGCAGATGATGCGTGATGCCTGTGCGATATTTCCGAAGCCGATGTCTATAAATCCAGATGCCATTTTCTGCCTTCCGTTATACGAGATTCTGAATCTGTTCCCTGATCTCTTCGACGAGGTTCTTCATGGAAAGAACTCTTGAAGTGATCTCGATGTCATTGGCCTTGCTTCCCGTTGTGTTAACCTCGCGGTTGATCTCCTGAACTAAGAAATCCATCTTCTTGCCGACGGGACCTTCTTCTGCAAGGATCTTTCTGGCCTGTGAGAAGTGGGATGAAAGTCTTGCCATCTCCTCGTCGATTGCGCACTTGTCTGCAAAGATCGCAACTTCTGCAGCAAGACGGTTATCGTCGTAGAATTCTCTCTGGTCGCTTGTTAAAATCTCGTTGATCCTTGCTGAAAGCTTCTGCTTATATGCTTCAACAACTTCAGGTGCTCTTGTTACTACTTCGCCTCTGATCCCTTCGAGTGAATCGATCTTGGAAAGGATGGAAACAACCAGGTTGTCGCCTTCTCTCTTTCTCATCGCGAGCATTCCGTCAACCGCAAGATTCAATGTCTCAAGAAGTTCTTTTGAAGCTGCTTCCTCATCGATCTGGTTCTGGGTAACGCTCAATACATCCTGCATCGTAGCGATCCTTGCAACGCCGAAATCATCTTCTCTTCCGGTAACTGCGCTTATAGCCTTTGCAGCTTCGGAGTATTCCTTTGCAAGACCGGAATTAACCGTGACAGTCTGGCCTGCCTCACCCTGGTCTTCGTAATTGATGAAGATGTCGATCTTGCCTCTTAAGAGTCTGTCAGTTACTACGCGGCGTATATCACCGTCAAGATAGTTGAACATTCTGGGCATTCTGATGGATATGTCGCAGAATCTCGAATTAACTGATTTGAGCTCGATATTGTATTTCCTGGTGTCGTAAACTTTCTCGCCGCGGCCGAAGCCTGTCATCGAGTATGCCATGTGATTACCTCTAATGCAGATATAGACAAAAAAGAGCCGCCGCGTAAAGGAATATCCCTTATGCTTTGGCTCGAAAAATATTATATATTAATATATATGGGATGTCTATCAAATATAATTTATGTATCCCGCAAACGCCTTAATTCATTACGTTTGCGGACTTGAAAAAATTTTAGTGCGTGATTTTCACAGAATAATCAGCAGTCTGGGACCGGGCTTGATTCTGTTCGGCATTTGTTCGGTTATGCCGAACGGATGTAGTAACAAAACCGCCGTTTTGGCCTGGTTTTTACGATTTTTGTTCGGCTATGCCGAACAAATGCCGAACATACGGGCAATGAATAATCGAGAGTTGGTATTGGGGTTTCGAGATCACACTATCTTTACCGGTGTAAAACCAACAAAATCTGCAGATGTACAGATGAATTTGCATCCGTTTATCTCGCCTTCGTAAGCTTTCTTATGTGCAGTGCCGTGAAGATGTCCGTAAACGCAGATATCAATGCCGCCTTCTGCCATCATGTCAGCAAACTCAGTAAAGTCCATTCTGGAAGTAACAGGCGGATAGTGGATCATCATTATATGCTTTTTCGCATGCTCGGGATCTGCCTTCTTAAGCTCATCGATGCACATGTTTATCCTTAACTTTTCACGCTCGTATATCTTCCTGTTATCAGAACCTTCAAGGCTTTCTTTTGTCTCTATCATCCAGCCTCTCGTACCTGATATCAGACAGCCGTCGGCTTCAACGACATTGGTCCTTACGAACTCAAGATCATTAAACCCTTTTTGCGCGAAAAACTCTTCCATCTTCTTCATCGTTGTCCACCAGTAATCGTGGTTGCCTCTTGAGAGAAGTTTTCTTCCGGGAAGCTCTGAGATAAAACGGAAATCCTCTTCTGCCTTATCGACATATGTAGCCCACGAAATATCGCCGGCAATGAGCACGGTATCAGATGCGGTAACTGTCTTTTTCCAGTTATCGCTGACCCTTGAAATATAATCACCCCAGGAAGATCCGAACACCTCCATGGATTTGTCCGGATTGCTTAAAGACAGGTGAAGATCTGCCAGTGCATAGATTGCCATCAATACTCCTTAGTGGAAATACTGATATATTGCCGAAGCGTCCTTCTCGGAAATACCTTTAACTTCTTTGAGCTGCTCTTCGGTAGCATTTTCCACGGCCTTTATTGTACCAAAATGCGCGAGCAGATTCTTGCGCTTTGCAGGACCTATTCCTTCAATGTTCTCGAGCTTGTATCTGATGTTGCGTTTGCCCGCAAGTTTATGCTGGTAAGAAATGGCGAATCTGTGGACTTCGTTCTGGACTGTCGTAAGGAACCTTAAAAGGCCCATCTCACTGTCGGTCAGAGTCCTTCCCTCAAGCCTTATCTCACGGCCGTCTTCGAAAACGATTCCCGCTGTTTTATGCCTGTCGTTTTTGACCATTCCGGCGAGGTAGATATCCTCGGTTCCATTCATCGATCTTACGACTGATGCAACGGCTTCGAGCTGTCCTTTTCCGCCGTCCACGAGTATGATGTCGGGATATTTAAATCCGTCATCTTCGTTATGTGAAAATCTTCTTTCGAGAGTCTCTCTCATCGACTGATAATCGTCCTGGGATTCGACTCTTTTCATCTTGAATAATCTGTAAGACTGCTTGTCTGCACGGCCGTCTTTGAACACGACCATGCCTGCACAGATATCGTCATTTCCGAGGTTGGAAATATCGAAAGATTCCGCTCTTGAAATCTTTCCTTCAGGCGCGCCCAAAAGTTCTTCAAGATATCTCAAAGGCACTGAAGGATCTGCGTTTGCAGCACCGCCTCTTAATATGCGGCGGACCATCATCTCGCGCGCATTGTTCTTTGCAAGATCTGCAAGTTCTCTTAATTCGCCGCGCTCTGCTACATGAAGTCTGCAGTTCTTTCCGAGCTTTTCGGTGAGCGTTTTCTCGATGACTTCAAGATCGTCTTCTTCCATCTTGTAAGGCACTAAGATAAGCGGAGGAATGAACGGTGCATCCTCGTAATACTGCATGATGAAATTCTTTAAGATCTCTTCCTTATCCTCGTCTTCACCTGCAAAGAAATATGTCGATGAACCGACTATTCTTCCCTGTCTTAATTCGAGTTTGCGGACACAGGTTTCGCCGCAGTCGGAATAAAGTCCGATAGCATCAACGTCACGTTCGATATCGAGATAAACCCTCTGGTTCTGACGGATCGCACGGAGTGCGTAAAGCCTGTCTCTTAATGCTCCGGCCTTCTCGAATTCGAGGTTCTCGGAACACAGATCCATCTGTGCTTTTATGTCCTTTTCAATGCCGTCGTATTTACCTTCGAAGAACTGTACGATCTGGTTTACCATGTTGCGGTAATCTTCACTTTTAACAGTACCGAGACAGGGCGCCATGCACTTTCCGATGTGGTAGTTGAGGCACGGTCTTTCCTTGCCGATGTCTCTCGGGAAGATCTTTTTGCAGCGCTTGAGCGGGAAGATGTCATTGATAGCTTTCAACACTTCAAAACAGTCCGAACCCATATAAGGGCCGTAGTATCTCGCACCCTTTTTCCTGGCTTCGGGATCAGGTCTGAACGCCTTGAAAACTCTTGGGTACGCTTCGTTCAAAGTGACGCAGATATAAGGATATCCCTTATCGTCGCGAAGCAGGATATTGTACTTAGGCTGATATCTTTTTATGAGATTATTCTCGAGCAGCAAAGCTTCAGGTTCGGAGCCGACGACCGTGTATTCAAAATCGGCCACATGGGATACCATCGCCCTTACCTTCGGACTTGATATCGTTCCGCCTCCGAAATAACTCTTAAGTCTGTTTCTGAGTTTCTTTGCTTTTCCTACATAAATAACACAGCCCGAAGAGTCCTTCATGAGGTACACTCCGGGGCTTAATGGAACAGTGTCCAGACGCGCGTCGAATTTACCGGCGGGCATTACACTGCGATCTTAGGATTCTTAAGATGGGCAAGAAGTGCGTCGCAAGCTTCCTTCTCATCGTCGCCGTTAGCTTCTATCTCGATCTCGGCGCCGTTCTCGATTCCGAGGGACATAACACCCAACAGGCTCTTGGCATTGGCTCTTCTGCCGCTGCGTACAATATAGATTGTGCTGTGGAACTGTGAAGCTTTCTGGATCATGACCGCAACGGCCTTCATCTGCAAAGCATCCTCACAATCAAAAACAATCTTTTCTTTAGTCATAAATAGGTACACCCCTCTTTAATTACGAGATAAGTATATTTTTGAGCCTTTCGAAAATCAACCGAAAACTAACCGAATCGGCTATTTTCGACTATTTACCCCAAATCAATTGGTTTTATGTGCCCCTTTTGGTAAAAATATCAATCAAAGATCCAGGCTCATGAGGACAGCGTCCTTGCCTGCACCGTAATAATCACGTCTGTGGCCGTATTTTACGAAACCCAGATTCTCATAAAGCTTTAAAGCGGGTGTATTATCGTGCTCAACTTCCAAAAACACTTTAACTATTCCGGCATTTTTAAGTTCAACAAGAAGATCTTTGAACAGCAGTGTTCCTATGCCCTTTCCCCTGTATTCCTTATGCGTAACGATATTGCCGATATTGCTCTCATCAAGCACCGACTCGGCTCCCACATAACTTACGATCCTGCCCTCTGTTTCAGCGACAAGGCATATCTTATTCGGATCTGTTATGAGTAATTCGACAGCTTTTCTTTCCCACGGATGAACAATGGAACCCTGCTCAAGTTCCATTATCTCAGATACATCATCAAGTTCTGCGGGTCTGATCTTTACTTCAGGCTCAGCCATTCTTCTTAAGCCTTTCAGCCTGTGAGACGGCACAATAGGATGCCTTCAGATCTCTTGCGTCAATAAGCTCACCGCTTGCAAAAGCTGCCAGTGCAACACCTTTAGGCATTATCGCTGCGCCGGGTGCATAGTATATGTTAAGTCCTGATTTTGCTTTCTCAAAAGCTTTCTTCATTACGGTCGCACCGCTGCCGACAACGATTATCTGACGCCTTGCAGCGTAGATTATCTCAGGGATCTTCTCTATCTTTGCAACGAATTCATCAGCATCGTATGCATTCTCCGGAAGGAGCGATTTTAACGTATCGTCTTCAGCCGCCTGTGCAAATACCCTGTTGTTTCTGGCATCGATCGCAGGAACGATAAGTGTCTCGTTTTTGGGTGTCATGGTCGCATTCTCACACGATCTCGCAAGAGCTTCAGTGGAAGACACGGCAATACATTTTTTACCCGCGGCAAGTGCCATGCCCTTTACCGCAGCAAGACCGATCCTTATTCCGGTAAATGAACCGGGACCTACAGTTACCGCATAACCGTCAAGATCTTCGTGCTTTACGCCTGCCTTTTCCATTACTCTGTGGACCAAAGGCATGAAGGTCTCTGAATGAGTCAGCGTCTCAAAAGAAAGCTCATAGCAGATCTCTTTGCCGTCTTCAAAGATGCCGGCACTGCAGTTGCTGTTGGATGTATCACAGACAAGTAATCTCATTCTTCGATCTCCGCTTCCGCTTTCTTTGCTGCTTCCTCAATATAGCTTATGTGTTTCTCGCCTGATTCGCACACAAATAATCTGTTATTACCATCACCTGTTATTGTCATCCTGATCGAATCTTCAGGCAACAGTTCGTCAATGATGTCGCTCCATTCAATGACGCACACACCGCCTCTGAAGAAATACTCATCAAGACCGCTCATGAGAAAATCGTCAGGTCCTGAAAGTCTGTATGTATCGAAGTGAAAGAGCATAAGCCTTCCGCCTTCGTATTCATTAACGATAGTAAATGTCGGACTCGATACATAAGAGGAAGAACCGAGACCATTGGAAATACCTCTGGTCAGACACGTTTTTCCGGCGCCGAGATCACCCGTAAGAGCGATAACGTCGCCGGCACATAATGACTTAGCAAGTTCGTAACCGAACTTTTCAGTCTGTTCAGGAGATGTAGTCTTGAACTTGATCATGCCTTATCCTTCCTTTGCGTAGTAATTCTACATTCAAAGAGGATAAATAGCAAAACCGGGATTGATAACTTGATATTTGAATTTTTATTCTTCAATCGCCAAGGATTCTTTACACAGCTTCTTAAGTTTGGGAACATCTGTTGTCGCAGTTTCCCAGATTACGTTCATATCAAGATCCATGTATTCATGTGCTATCCAGTTTCTTATACCTTTAACAGCACCCCAGGGAATCTGTTCATTCGTTGTTTCAATGAATTCATTTGTGAGGTTTCTTGATAACTCGCTGATCTGCATCTATGACATGCATACTGAATTATAGAAAGCTCTGTCTTTCTTAAATACTTCTATTGAGTTTCCGAAACGGTTTATAAACTCTTCCACATCTGAACTGTGTTTATAGATGTGTAATAGCACTTGTTTATTATGTTCATCCATATATTACTTTCTTCTCCTTTTCTAAATTATCGATAAAGATCTTTGAATAGTTCTGTGTTCGTTCCTGTGTTAAAGATCTGGTTGTTATCAAATCAACCGGTTTGTTCAGTACTTCTTTAAATTCTTCTAAAGCACCAATTACTTCAAGTCCATGAAGATCTCCAACTTCGATCATGAGATCAACATCACTGTCGGGATTCGCTTCTCCTCTTGCATAGGAACCGAAAATATAAACTTTGGGGATATTGTATTTTTTTGCTACAGGGGCGATCCGTTCAGCAATCTCATCAAGTGTGTAGACACACTCGTCTTTCATGAGGACTTCCATCTGGACACCAAGTGCTGAAGCTATCTTAAAAACTGCGCCGGCATTGCAGTTATTTATACTTAATTTCTCATTTACTAATCTGTTGATGGTCGTATAAGGAAGTCCTGTCTGTTTTGCCAGACTGTACATCGACATTCCGCTGTCATTCAATGCATCTTTAAAACCACTGTTCATATAAATATCTCCTTGCGCAATATATAACACCACCGTGTTATATTGATTAGACTATAACACGGTGGTGTTATAGCGTCAACAAATAAAAAGACCGTTCCAAACGGAACGGTCTTTGAAGTTCTTTTTGTGAACCGAACGATCGATTAACGCTTTGAGAACTGTGAAGCCTTTCTTGCCTTCTTGAGACCCGGCTTCTTTCTTTCCTTCATACGTGCATCACGTGTGAGGAATCCGCTCTCCTTGAGAACAGCCTTGTAGCTCTCCTCATCAGCTTCAACCAATGCTCTGGAAATACCGTGACGGATAGCACCAGCCTGGCCGGAGATTCCGCCGCCTACAGCCTTAACGATAACATCGAACTTGTCCTCTGTCTGTGTAGCTGCGAGAGGCTGACGAACGATGAGCTTCAATGTATCAAGACCGAAGTACTCGTCGATATCCTTGCCGTTGATTGTGATCTTACCGGAACCGGGTACGAGACGTACACAAGCTGTAGCGTCCTTACGGCGACCTGTGCCATAGAAATATACTTTGTTGGATTTCTTTGTAGCCATTTTCTATCCTCCGAATTACTGCTCGAATGTGTACTCAACGGGCTTCTGAGCAGCCTGCTCGTGCTCGGGGCCTGCGTATACATGAAGCTTTCTGAACATCTGGCGTCCGAGTGAGTTCTTAGGGAGCATTCCCTTAACTGCGAGCTCGAGAACCTTCTCAGGCTTCTTTTCCATCATTGTCTTGTAATCGATCTCTGTCATTCCGCCCGGGAAACCGGAGTGATGACGATAGAGCTTCTGATCAAGCTTCTTACCTGTAAGAACCATCTTAGAAGCGTTAACTACGATAACGTAATCACCTGTATCTGCGAAAGGTGTGTAAGTGGGCTTATGCTTACCGCGGAGAAGTCTTGCAACTTCTGTAGCGAGACGACCGAGAGTCTTACCCTCTGCGTCGATTACAAGCCACTGTCTCTCGATATTTGAAGGTGTAGCAACAAATGTCTTCATATGACTGTAACTCCTTATTTCTTTATAAAAGCGCTTCAAAGCGCTCAAGTATATTACTTGCTTGTAAACCCCAAGTCAATACTTCGTGCGAAAAAAGTTTGTAATCCGCAAGAATTCGTCGATATTCGACGATATTCTCCTTTATCCTACGATGGCAGTGTAAGTAATTGCTACTACTTTTCCGTCCTCGAAGATGAAAGAAATGAAGCTGTCGCCTCTTGTATACTCGATACCGGAAGCACCCTCTGTGCCGTCCTCGCCGTATGCAGCGCGTACTTCTTCCTCTGTGGAACCGATGCGGATGCCCTCAGCTGTAGCAACAGTGTCATCCTTGAGTTCTACTGCAGCAATGTAGTCAACGCCGTCTCTTGTATAGGAACGTACTACAATGGAGTTGTATGTATATACCTTATCCATACCCTCGTAAGCGCATGAAGGTGCCTCGAAATAAGAAGGGTCACCTCCCAAAGCTGCGATAATCTCATCAGCCTGAGCGTTCATCTCGATTACGATGCCGTTATATGTAAATACATAAGCATCAGAGCTTGCTTCAGCAGAACCGCCTGGATTCTGTGCGCCGTTGCCGCCTTCAGCAGATACACTCTCTGCAGCCTGTCCGCCTGACAGAACTACG
>CAJOJI010000075.1:10059-12615 GCA_905234715.1 uncultured Saccharofermentans sp. | reverse complement strand
AGGAAGGAGATAAAGATGAACTTTCAATGTATCTCATCAAAGAATATATCTTTTCGAGCTCTCCCAGCTGTATATTATCTACTCTGTACAAACTGATGCTTGTATTAAAGAGTAAGAACGAACGAAAAAACACCAAGGCGGATTCTTCACAGGTTGCGGCTGCCTTTTTGCCCTCAAAAGTAATCTGATAGGGAGGCTCTGTACAATCGAGCCGTGAAACTAAAAGATGATCCTCTTTCACTTCATCATCCGTAAGAAAGAGAAAATCATACTTGAAGTCTTCCCTCTCCTCCGCCGGCTGCAGCAGATTAAGGTACAGCCTCCTTTGGGGATAAGCCTGCGGATTATCCCACCTCTTATACGACAACTTATATGCATATGTTCCTTTTAATCCGATGTAAAGAGACGTCATCCTCTGCTGCCCGTCAAGGATGGCCATTATATCGTCCGCTCCATTCAGGTTTGCCTTTGGATTATGCCGGTTCTCCCGTTGATGGTAATCCCTGAGAAATTCATAGAACTTGAATTCCTGTGAAGCATAGAGGATTATCTCTTCGCTCATTCTGGATAAGTGCATCATGAGGATAGAGCATGCAGAAGCAAATTCGATAGCAAAGTCTCTGTCTGCAACACCATCCAATGAGCAGAGCGTAACTCCGTTCATACCGAGCTGTTCTGCAACGAATGCACGGTCCAGAGGATAAGTTGTTCCTGCAAGAGCGCCGCTTCCCAAAGGAGAAATGTTTGCACGGTCCTTGGCTTCGTTGATCCTGTCGATGTCACGCTTGAACATCTCGATATATGCGGAAAGATAGTGAGCATAAGTTATGGGCTGTGCTCTCTGAAGGTGAGTATAACCGGGCATATAAGTCTCGGTATTATCCTTTGCGATATCAACTAATGTATCGAGAAGATCGTCTAACAGTTCGATGATCTCACCGGCTTCATCAACCATGTAAAGACGCTGGTCCAATGCAACCTGGTCATTTCTTGATCTGCCTGTATGAAGACGCTTGCCTGCATCACCGATGCGGTTTGTAAGTTCTTCTTCAATAAACATATGGATGTCTTCAGCATCTGAATCAAATGTCAGCTTGCCTGATTCGATATCTTCCTTGATAGACAGAAGTCCGCTCTTGATATCATCTGCATCTTTCTGTGAGATGACACCCTGCTTTGCAAGCATCTGTGAATGAGCGATGGAACCTTCGATATCCTGGCTGTACATCTTACAGTCAAAGGGAAGGGAAGAGTTGTAATCGTTTACTTCTTTGTCAGTAGCCTTTTCAAAACGGCCTGCCCACATTTTCTTAGCCATATAGTTACTCCTTTGTATAATCAGGATCGATCCTGACCAATTCGGTAAGCGCTTTATTCCTGTAGTTCAGATCTTCACGCAGCGTAAACCCCTGAGATTCCCAGAATGCGTTGCCGCCTTCGTTTTTCTTGAATGCAACTAAAAGGACTTTGGTAATTCCTTCATCTTTAAGTGCATCGAGTCCGAGTTCAACAAGCTTTTTGCCGATACCGAACCTTCTGAAATCAGGTGATACGCAGGCATGCTGAATGATACCGCGCCTGCCGTCATGACCACATAATAACACACCGACTATCTTTTCATCGCAAACGGCTACGAAAGATGTAGTGGGATTACGCTTGAGGTACTTTTCGATGCCTTCACGGGAATCATCTTTGTCGTTAAGACCGTTTCCGCAAAGGATCCAGAGAGCATATGCCTGCTCGTAATCTTCAATTGTCATAAGCCTGTATTTGATGTCCATGATATATCTCCTGTAAGTACCTAAAATCGAACTCACAGTACAAATTCGAACTACCGGTCAGATTTTAGGGAATGAAAAACTAATTTCCGTTTTAATTTAAAAGGGCTGCCTCACATAAGAGACAGCCCTCAGATTACTTAAGTCAGAATCAGAGCAAACCGTTCTTCTGCTTCATCTTAGCATTTACTTTCATAGGGAGACCGAAGCAGTTGATGAATCCGCCTGCATCAGCCTGGTTGTAAACGTCATCAGCCTCAAATGTAGCGATCTCAGGATCGTAGAGAGAGAAAGGTGATGTTGTGCCTGCAGGTGTGCAGTTGCCCTTGTAGAGCTTCATCTTAACTTCACCAGTAACAACTTCCTGTGTCTTATCTACGAAAGCGGAGAGTGCTTCACGAAGAGGGTGGAACCACTGACCGTAGTATACGAGTTCGGAGAACTTCTGTGCTACGAGATCCTTATAGTGGATAGTGTCACGCTCAACTGTGAGGAGCTCGAGCTCTCTGTGAGCTGCGAAAAGAAGTGTTCCGCCGGGAGTCTCATAAACGCCGCGGCTCTTCATGCCAACGAGACGGTTCTCAACGATATCAGCGATACCTACGCCGTTAGCTGCAGCAACCTTGTTGCAGTATCTGAGAAGGTCAGCAGGAGAGAGCTTCTGTCCGTCAACTTCTACAGGGATACCCTTTTCGAACTTGATCGTTACATATGTAGGTGTATCAGGTGCCTTCTCAGGTGAAACCATGAGCTCAAGGATCTTGTCGAGGTTAGGCTC
>CAJOJI010000075.1:0-10025 GCA_905234715.1 uncultured Saccharofermentans sp. | reverse complement strand
TGGAATAATTGTTTTCCTTTGTAACGGGAACGTCAATGCCGCGTGCCTGAGCGTAGTCGATCTCTTCGTCACGGGACTTGATATCCCAGATTCTCCAGGGCGCAAGGATCTTCATGTCAGGATCGAGAGCCTTGATTGAAAGCTCGAATCTTACCTGGTCGTTGCCCTTACCTGTGCAGCCGTGAACGATCGTTGTGCATCCGTTAGCGTGAGCTGCCTCAACGAAGTGCTTAGCAATAACAGGACGAGCCATTGATGTACCGAGAAGGTACTTGCCCTCATAAACTGCATTAGCCTTGAGAGTAGGGTAAACGAAGTCAGCTACGAATTCGTCTGTGATGTCTTCGATAATGCACTTGATAGCGCCGCACTTAAGAGCTTTCTTCTCAAGATAGTCGTGATCAACACCAACTCCGACTTCACCGCAGTAAGCTACGACTTCGCAGTCATAGTGCTCAAGAAGCCAAGGGATGATGATAGAAGTATCAAGTCCGCCGGAATAAGCAAGTAAGAATTTTTCTTTTGCCATAAGGCACCTCCGATTTATGAATATTTATGCATAACTTTGTATAAACTTTGCATATCATACACTTGACTGTCATTTAAGTCAACACAAAGATTTTAATAACAGCGCTATATTAAAACAAGTAAGAAAATTATATGTTTTTTTGTGCATGTTTTTATACCTATCGTTTTGTAAAAGCGGAGGCTTTTGTATAAAATCATATGTGGCATTATATGCATGAATAATTCTCAAGGGGATCTTTGATACCAATGGCTTATCCGTTGATGGAACATCTTACCGGTAACGGCTTTTTATTTTGCGGCAAGTATTACAGGGTAAGCTCGGAGCTTTGTGAGTCTCTTCAAAAACCTGTAGATATAAGAACATATTATGAGACCATCCGTGTAAAAGACGGAGTGCTTTTGTTTGCAGAAGACCATCTGGCAAGACTTGTAAAGTCAGTTAAGGGCCTTGAAGACTTTCCTGTGGATACTTCAAAGATCCTTGCTGAAAGCTACAGCCTTGTTGATATGGAAAAGATCACTGAAGGATCTATCAGGATCGTTCTTACAAAAGAAAGTCTTCTTATACATCAGGCTGACATCACGCTTCCGGGCAGGGAACTTTTCGAGCAGGGCATAAACACCAGCCTTCTTAACTGGGAACGCAAGACACCCAATCTCAAGATATTCAGAGGTGACTATAAGACAACAGTTAATGCGAAGTTCAAAGAGGAGAATTCCCACGGACTTCCGTTTGAGCTTGTTCTCGCTGATAACAGCGGCAGACTTTACGAAGGATCAATGTCCAATCTGTTCGTAATAAGAGACGGACAGGTTTATTCCGCACCCGACGATAAGATCCTTATTGGCATCACACGTAAAAGGGTAATGGAAGCTCTCAAGCGTTCAGGACTTGAGCTTCAGATCGGCATGTTCAAGCCTGAAGAACTTGATACATCTAAAGATGCGATCTTTGTATCAAGCACGCCTTTTGACATCCTGCCTGTAAGGTATATCGATAACTACGAATTCAATTCTGCAGATAATGAAATCCTGCAGATGATCTCTAAGATGTATCAGGAATATACATCTGAATATATAAGCGCTGAAAAGCGTGCTTTGAACGGCTAACTATTTGGAGGTGGTATAAATGGAATCAAAATCAGGAAAGATATCGGTAACTACCGAGAATATTTTTCCGGTCATCAGACAATGGCTCTATGAAGATAAGGATATCTTTATCAGAGAATTAGTATCAAACTGTGCAGATGCTATCGCCAAGCACAGAAGACTCGTCGAACTCGGCAAGGCTGAAAAAGAGCCAGACAATGCCGCTTATTCGATCAGAGTCGTATACGATGACGATAACAAGACTATCTCATTTGAGGATAACGGTATCGGCATGACCGAGAATGAGGTTGAAAAGTACATCAACCAGATCGCATTCTCCGGCGCTCTCGATTTCGTTACCAAGTATCAGCAGGAATCAACAGACAAGACAGGCATCATCGGACACTTCGGTTTGGGATTCTATTCCGCATTCATGGTTGCAGATGAAGTTACGATCAACACAAAGAGCTTCATGGAAGATGCAGAGCCTGTTATCTGGAAGTCCAATGACGGTATGGATTATGAGATCCTTCCTTCAGACAAGCAGAGCAGAGGAACGATAATCACACTCAAGCTTTCAGAAGATGCAGTAAAGATCTTCGATTCAGCTACGATCAGAATGACAATCCGCAAGTACTGCTACTTCGCTCCTGCAGATATCTATTTCGTAGATACTAAATCTGACAGACTCCACGAGGAGAATGAGGAGAAGAGAAAGAAGGAAGCAGAGGAGAAGGGCGAGACATATACACCTTCACCGGTTTCTTATGTTCCCGTAAACAACAAAGAACCGCTTTGGACAAAGAAGCCTTCTGAGTGCACAGAGTCTGAATATAAGCAGTTCTATCACAGTGTATTCAACGACGGGCGTGATCCTTTGTTCTGGATCCACCTCAACATGGATTATCCTTTCACTTTGCAGGGTATCCTTTATTTCCCCAAGACAGACAATATCTATCAGTCTCTTGAAGGCAGAATCAAGATTTATAATCACCAGATCTTCGTAGCAGACAACATCGAGGAGATCATTCCTGATTTCCTGTTCTTACTCCAGGGCTGCCTTGACTGTTCCGATCTGCCGCTCAACGTATCACGTTCCGCACTCCAGCAGGATGAATACGTTAAGAAGCTTTCCGGCCACATCATCAAGAAAGTATCCGATAAGCTTAATGAACTCTTCAAGAAGCAGAGAGAAGATTTCGAGAAGTACTGGTCTGATATCTCCGTATTCGTTAAGTACGGCATGATGAAGGAAGAGAAGTTCTACGAGAAGGTTGAAGGCGTATGCCTCTTTAAGACAGTTGACGGTGCTTTCAAGACTTTGGAAGAACTTACTACTGAAGATAAGAAGACGATCAGATATTCAACAGATCCCAAGGCTCAGGCTGCTTATGTCGAGATGAGCAAGAACGACGGCTTTGAAGTCGTTGTCATGGATGAAGAGATCGACAATAACTTCATGTCCTATATGGAGATGAAGAAGCCCGATTACAAGTTCAAGAGAGTTGACTCAGAGCTTTCCGGTAAGGAATCTGATGAAGAGACAAAGAACAAGCTCAAAGAATTCTTCAGAAGCGCCGTAGGCGATCAGAAGCTCATTGTTTTCGCGCAGGAGATGGGAAAAGACAATCTTCCCGCACTCATCAGAGAAGCTGAGCACAACAGAAGAATGAAGGAAATGCGCGCCCAGTATGAGAGAATGATGTCATCGATGGGCACCATGACCGAAGAAGAACTCAACGATATGTTCCCTGAGACAGAAGAGCTTGTCGTTAATACCGACAGCCCGCTCATCACAAAGCTTGAAGCTCTTGAATCAATGGGTACCAAGAAGGAAGAGGCTGACCGTCTGGCTCAGCATATCTACGATCAGGCTAAGCTTGCTCACGGCTCACTCGACAGTGAAGGCCTTGAGAGATTCCTGAAGTACAACACCGAATTGCTCTCCAAGAGCGCTGATAATCTGTAATTAAATTTCACAAGGAGAAACCTTATGAACGAGAATGATGTAAGACGAGTACTGTCCGAAAAGAAGGAAGGCTTCAACGTTGAAGCCGGCGGAATCCTTCACGATGTTAAATACGATCTGAACGTATCAGGCATCGAGAAGGTAAGAGTGATCAACAGATACGATGTATCCGGCGTTACTGACGAAGAGTTTGCTAATGCAAAGCCCGTCGTTTTCAGTGAACCTCCGGTAGACATCCTCTACGATGAGACTGTTGATCTTTCCGATGCAGCTTATGTGCTTATCGTTGAGTCTTTGCCGGGTCAGTACGACCAGAGAGCAGATTCTGCAGCACAGTGCATCCAGTTCATGACAGCAAAGGAAAGACCTATCGTAAAGTGCGCAAGAATCATCGCATTCTACGGGAGCGTTTCTGATGCTGAGAAGGAGAAGATCAAGTCTTACCTCATCAACCCCGTTGAGGCTCGTGAAGCATCAGCTGAAAAGCCTGCAACACTCGTTGATAAATACGACATTCCCACAAAGGTCCTTAATGTCAGCGGTTTCCTCGAAATGTCTGATGAAGATCTTGAGTGGCTCAGAAAAGACATGGGTCTTGCAATGAGCTTTGCGGACATCAAGTTCGTACAGGATTTCTTCAAAGAGCAGGGAAGAGAACCCACCATTACAGAGATCAGAGTTCTCGATACATACTGGTCTGACCACTGCCGTCATACAACATTCTTAACAAACCTTACAGATATCAGATTCAACGGTGACGATGAGCTCACTGCTGAGATCAAGGAAACTTATAAGGAATACCTTACAGACAGAGAAGAGGTTTACGGAGACAGGATCTCTAAAAAGCCCATCTGCCTCATGGACATTGCTACTCTTGCAGGAAAGAAGCTCAAGAAGGACGGCAAGCTTGCTGACCTTGATGAGTCCGAAGAGATCAATGCATGCTCAATCAAGATCCAGATCGAAGTAGACGGAAAGCCTGAAGATTATATCTTTATGTTCAAGAACGAGACACATAACCATCCCACAGAAATCGAACCTTTCGGTGGTGCCGCAACATGTTTGGGCGGAGCTATCCGTGACCCTCTTTCCGGAAGGTCTTATGTGTATCAGGCAATGCGTGTAACAGGCGCAGGCGACCCGACAGTACCCGTTGAACTTACTCTTAAGGGTAAGCTCTCACAGAAGAAGCTCTGCCGTACGGCAGCTGCAGGTTATTCTTCATACGGTAACCAGATCGGTCTTGCCACAGGTCTCGTTGATGAAGTTTACCATCCCGGTTATGTTGCAAAGAGAATGGAGATTGGTGCCGTTGTAGGTGCTGCTCCTGCTTCTAACATCGTAAGAGAAAGACCTCAGGCAGGAGACATTGTAGTTCTCCTTGGCGGCAGAACAGGACGTGACGGTATCGGCGGTGCCACAGGTTCATCCAAGGCTCACGATACACAGTCCGTTGTAACATGCGGTTCTGAGGTACAGAAGGGTAATCCTCCGACGGAGAGAAAGCTCCAGAGACTCTTCAGAGATCCTGAAGTTACACGTCTCATCATCAGATGTAATGACTTCGGTGCAGGCGGTGTATCCGTTGCAATCGGTGAGCTTGCAGAAGGCCTTAAGATCAATCTTGATGCAGTTCCCAAGAAGTACGACGGTCTTGACGGTACAGAGATCGCTATTTCCGAGTCACAGGAAAGAATGGCTGTTGTAGTTCATCCCGCTGACCTTGATAAATTCATGGCTGCAGCTGCAAAGGAAAACCTTGAAGCTACAGTAGTTGCCGAAGTTACCGAAGAGCCCATCATGAAGATGGTTTGGAACGGCAACACGATCGTTGATCTTCCCAGATCTTTCATTGATACAAACGGTGCAACACAGTATGCAGAAGCTGACTGTGCTTCACACGAAGCAGGCGTATATCTTGATGAGCCCGCTAACGGTTTCGTTGCAGGCAACTTCGCAGACAGCCTCAAGGGTACTCTTAATTCACTCGACGGTGCATCAAGAAAGGGACTTATCGAGAGATTCGACTCTTCAATCGGTGCTGCTACAGTTGTATGGCCTTACGGCGGTAAGATGCAGAATTCACCTGAAGAAGGTATGGCTGCTAAGATCCCGCTCGATCACGGCACAACACACGACTGCTCAGTAATGACATACGGTTTCGATCCTTACTACACAGAGTGGAGCCCTTATGCAGGCGCTTACCATTCAGTTGTAGAGTCACTCTTAAAGCTCCTCGCAATGGGTGTTGATCCGTTGAAGGCAAGACTCACATTCCAGGAATACTTCGAGAGAATGACAGGTTCCGAGTCATGGGGCAAGCCTCTTGCTGCACTCCTCGGTGCTTACAAGGCTCAGCTCGATTTCGGTACGGCTGCTATCGGTGGTAAGGACTCAATGTCCGGTACATTCAATGATATTCATGTGCCTCCGACGCTCGTATCTTTCGCAGTCGGCATGACAACAACAGATAAGGTAATTACAGCAACACTTACTGGCAAGGGTCAGAAGCTCTATCTCATCAAGTGTGCAAGAGACGGTAAGGGTTCATACAAGAAGGATCACGTCTTAAGAGTCATCAAGGCTGTTAAGGAACTGATCGCAAGAGGCGAGATCAAGAACGCTGCAGTTGTAAGAAGCGCAGGTGTTGCGGCAAGAGTTGCCCAGATGTGCTTCGGTAACAAGCTCGGCTTCGATTTCTCCGATAAGCTTGACGAGCGCGATCTCTTCTCTAAGAGCCTTGCATCCATCATCGTAGCAATTCCCAACGACGGCAATGCAGTTGATAAGGTTGAGATGGCAGGCGGTAAGTTCCTCGGTACAACAAACGACACAGGCGACTTTACATTCAATGGCTCATCTGTTTCAGGTAAAGACGCTGTTGAAGCTTACGAAGGCAAGCTCGAGAGGATCTTCCCGACAAAGGCTAAGTCAGCTGATATGCCTTTCGCAATCGATGTATATACGGCAGGCCAGCCTAAGAAGGCAGCTCCCGGCGTATTGAAGGGCGCTAAACCGAAGGTAATCATCCCCGTATTCCCGGGCAATAACTGCGAGATCGATTCTGCAAGAGCATTCGAGAGAGCAGGTGCTGATGCCGAGATCTTTGTAGTAAGAAACAGAAACCAGAATGATATCAACGAATCATTTGCAGAGCTCGCAGCAAAGATCCGCGAAGCTAACATCATGATGATCCCCGGCGGTTTCTCCGCAGGTGACGAGCCTGAGGGTTCCGGTAAGTTCATCACCGCATCCTTGAGAAACAGCGGCATCGCTGATGCAATTTCCGATCTCCTCGATAACAGAGACGGTCTTGCACTCGGTATCTGCAACGGCTTCCAGGCACTGATCAAGTTAGGTCTCGTACCTTTCGGCAAGATCTGCGACATGACACCTGACAGCCCGACGCTCACATTCAACAACATCGGCAGACATCAGAACAAATATGCAAGAACTAAGATCATGACCAATAACAGCCCCTGGCTCTCACTTACTGAGCCCGGAGAGATCTACGACATCCCGCTCTCACACGGTGAAGGTAAGTTCGTAGCATCAGAAGAGCTCGTCAGAAAGCTTGCAGCTAACGGCCAGATCGCAACATGCTACGTTGACCTCGACGGCAACTATGCAGCTGATACACAGTTCAACGCAAACGGTTCAATCTGCGCTATCGAAGGTATCTTGAGCCCTGACGGACGTGTCTTAGGTAAGATGGGTCATACGGAAAGATATGAGTCTGATCTTACAAAGAACATTCCGGGCAACAAGTACCAGAAGATCTTTGAATCAGGCGTAGCTTACTTCCTGTGATAATGAACAGAGAGACGATAAAAGAAATAATGCAATCAGAAGGAATTCTGCCCCAATCGAAATTCGGGCAGAATTTCCTTTGTGATGAGACTATTATTTCCGATATAGTTTCTCTCTGTGAAATCAAAAAGGATACTAAAGTGCTTGAGATAGGTCCCGGTCTTGGAAGCATTACATATCCTATATCTGAGCAGACTGATCATCTGACATGTGTTGAGATCGACAGAGGGCTTGCAGGTTACCTTAAAGAGAACATCACAAACGCTGTGATCGTCAATAGTGATTTCCTTAAATACGAATGCACTGATAAGCCTGAAGTAGTTGTAAGCAACATTCCTTACTATGTCATGACGGACATCATGAAGAAGCTTTTCGGTGAGTATTCCGGTGCCCGTAAAATGGTATTCATGGTGGAAGATGAGGCAACAGCAAGGATCGACTGCGGTCCTAACACAAAGCAGTACGGACCTTTGGCGATACTTTGTTCTCTTTACGGCAAGTATACCTATGAGTTCAAAGTTCCGCACACGGCTTTTGTTCCGCAGCCGAGAACGACATCTGCCGTAATAAGCTTTTCGAGAACGGAATCAGCAGATATTCTTTCTGCGGATTTCGTTAAGTTCCTTAACGCATGCTTTTCAATGAGAAGAAAGATGCTTAAGAAGAACCTTGCTTCGTTCAAATCATCTGAATTAGTCAATGAAGCTCTCGAAAAGACAGGCATAAGCGAAAATGCCAGGGCAGAAGAGTTAAGACCGGACGAATTTGCATCGTTATTTACACAACTGAGAAGCAGTACGTAATCCGTACAGTAAATCAGCTCGAATACTGTACAAAATACGTATTTTCGAGCACAAGTACGTAAATCGTACAGTAAAGAAGCCCTTTTACTGTACTTGTTGCGTAAACCATAAAATAAATAGTGCTATAATTATATATCTTCTAATTAAAGCGAGGGTACATTACATGAGAAAGACCAATGCCAGCTTACTTGGCAAATATTCAGACGGCTCTTACAAGCGTAAAGGTAAGGGTTCTAAAGATGCACCCGCAATCGTTGAATATAAGCAGCTTTATAAAGGTGAGATAAAGGCTAAGACCGTTACCGAGAAAAAGCTCATGACATTAGAAGATAAGATCAGAGCCCGTTCAAAGGCTAAGCAGGAAGAAGAAGACGGATCCAAAGAGCAGAGCGCACAGATCACGATCGGCGGCGTACAGTATGTCGTAAGAAGCGACGATGCCGGTTATGACCGTATCAGAAAAGTCGGTGAGCTTGCTGATGAGATCTATAACGATACAAAACACAACAACCCTTATATAGCTACGAATAAAACTGCTATTCTTTCTCTTTTCGAGGCGTGCGACCAGATAATCTCATTAAGAGCAGAGAATAACGCACTCAAGACAGAACTTACTTACTACAGAGCTAAGGCCACACAGTATGCAGAGGAGAGAAGGGCAGACATTGAGCCTACTCCGATGGAAGAACTGGCTAATAAGGTAAGCTCAGGCTTATTCGAGCATTTAAAGAATAACGATGATAAAAAACAAAATTGAATTACTGGCACCTTCAGGCAACCTTGAGATCCTTAAAGTTGCAGTTGATACAGGTGCCGATTCCGTATATCTCGGATTAAAAGAATATTCCGCAAGAGCGGGCGCAGATAATTTCACGCTGGATGAATTGGAAGAAGGCGTGGACTATGCGCATGCAAGATCTGCTAAGGTATTTCTGGCAGTAAACACACTCATGAGCGACTCGGAATTCGAGCTGTTCTATCCCACGATAGCAGAAGCGGTTAATATCGGTGTAGACGGTCTGATCGTACAGGACCTTGCAGTATTAAGAAAGCTCTCAACTGATTTCCCTGATGTGATAATTAACTGCAGCACACAGATGAATGTATTTTCAGCTGATGAATTCAAAAAGCTCGCAGATATCGGTGCAAACAGAGTAGTATTGCCGAGAGAATTATCCTGTGATGAGATCGAGACGAGAACAAAGATCGCTTCAGGATACGGCCTTGAGACTGAAGTATTTGCACACGGTGCAGTTTGCGTGTGCGCTTCCGGACTCTGCCTTTTCTCTGCAATGAACAGAAGCGGTACGAGATCAGGAAACAGAGGATCCTGCGCACAGCCGTGCAGGGAAGAGTATGCACTTTATAACGACGGTTTAAGACTTAAAGAAGGACATCTGTTATCACCTAAGGACAGAGATGTTTCCGAATATCTTGAAAGACTTATCAAGAGTGGTGTTAAGAGCCTTAAGATCGAAGGCAGAATGCGTGATGCAAATTATGTAAGATCTGCTGTTTACTGCTACAGACGCATGATAGATGCTTACTATGAAGGAGGTCTTAACGCTGATCTTTTAAAAGAGATAAAGTATGAGCTCCTCGTAAACTTTAACAGAGGCGGCGCATTTACATCACAGTATTTGAGCGGCAGCAAAGACGATAAACTTCTCTCCGGCGAATACCCTGGCAAATACGGTGTCAGAATCGGCCGTATAAGCGGTCTGGACGCAAGGGAAGGTCTCGTTACTGTCGGTATCAAGAACGGCGCCATGGAGCCTCAGAAGGGCGATTACGTATCTATCAGAGAGAATGCAAAAGAGATCTGT
>CAJOJI010000074.1:11461-21821 GCA_905234715.1 uncultured Saccharofermentans sp. | reverse complement strand
GAGCTTCATGCATCCTCAGGTCTGGACTGGGAGAAGATGCTTGAATGGGCAGAAAATGATACGCTGATTGATGAGACACGTCCGCTTGTTGAAAATATACTGTGTGAAGAATGGCGAGCAGTATGGGACATCTGGAGAGGCATAACACTTCCGAGAGCGCCAGACAGATCTATTCCGCTCATGTCGCCGAAAGCCTCTTCATCGATGGTAAGCTTATCCTCATCGAACTTGAAAGCATCCTGGATCTTATCCTCATCGATCGAGAAGAGCTTGCTCATGTCGAAGTCGGGTTCTTCCTCATCGAATCTCTCACCCGTAAGGACATTGACTTCGCGGTCGGCAAGCTGTGCCTTTACGATATCGGCATTCTCGGCGCTTTCTCTTAATTCCTCAACGAGATTCTTTCCGTAGTAGATGCCTGAGTTAAGCATATAGATATCTTCGCCTGCCTTGGGCTGAACGATACCGACGATCTTAAGATCCTGGGACTTGCCCATAAGGTCTTTCATGTAATCATTGTCGTTTCTCATATCGACATAGACCTTGTTCTTATCGTCATACTTATAGAACTCATAAGCGGGCACCACCTTAAAGGTCGTTCCCATGAAGTCCTCGTAATGCCATGTGTAGTATTCCTGGTCAGTAACAACTTCAAGACCATTGCTGAAGTCGCGGACCATCTTGTCGAGCTCAGCGGGGTCTCTCAAGCCGAACGCATAGATAATGTAATCCGTAACTGCTCCGTTCACGGAGAGCACCAGAACAGCCTCCTGTGAGTTCTCAGGCCATCTTCCTGCCTTGATGTCGTACTGGTCGATATAGAGCGACTCGTTTTCTGGCATCTCGAAAAATACATTCATGCTGTATGCGGAAGAAAATACGTTTCCCGAAGAGAGACCCATCGAAGCGAAATCGTTGTTGGGGTTTACCTGTCTGTACTTGCCCGTACCCTTCTCATAGTAGAAGATCTGCGGATCGATACCATAGGAATACTCGACGCCGTTTGTGAGTTCATAAATATTTGTGGCATCGCTGTCGAAATAGTTCTTGAGCGAGATAAGATCGTTCGTCTGCACGGTTGAGAGGAGCTGTCCTACCGAAGGAACCTCAGTGATCTCACCTTCTGCCGCGGGCTCCCATGTGTCTGTGGATACCATCATCATCGAGATGAAGGATATTGACGAGCGTTCGATCGACAAAGGATACTGCGACAATGTCTGCGCCTCTATCCTGTCGATATACGTATTAACACCGTTGGACATCGAAAGGATCAGGGCGATGCCGATGATTCCGATGGAACCGGCAAAAGCAACGAGGACCGTCCTCGTCTTCTTCGTCCAAAGGTTGTTAAAGCTTAACGCAAGAGCCGTAAGGAAGCTCATAGACGCTTTGCCGAGATTCTTATGAACAGGTGCGGCTGCATCAGGATTTGCTTCCGGTTCAAAAGGATCGCTGTCTCCTGTTATGCGTCCGTCCTTAACTCTGACTATTCTGGTCGCATATTCTTCGGCAAGCTCAGGGTTGTGTGTAACCATGACAACCAAACGGTCTTTTGCGACCTCTTTGAGGAGGTCCATGACCTGTACGCTCGTCTCTGTATCGAGCGCGCCCGTAGGCTCGTCTGCAAGAAGGATCTTGGGGTCGTTTACAAGGGCTCTTGCAATAGCGACTCTCTGCATCTGGCCGCCGGACATCTGGTTCGGCTTCTTATGTGCCTGCTCTCTGAGTCCGACCTTCTCCAAAGCCTCAAGGGCCTTCTGCTTGCGTTCTCTTTTCGAGATGCCGGAGATGGTAAGAGCCAGTTCGACATTGGATAAAACAGTCTGATGGGGAATCAGGTTATAGCTCTGGAAAACGAAACCGATCGTGTGGTTTCTGTATGAATCCCAGTCCCTGTCCCTGTAACGCTTTGTGGAAACGCCGTTGATGATGAGGTCGCCCGAATCGTAGCGGTCTAAACCTCCGATAATGTTAAGAAGAGTCGTCTTGCCTGAACCTGAAGGTCCCAATATCGCAACGAACTCATTGTCCCTGAGATTCAGAGACACTCCGTCCAGAGCCTTCTGAACAAGGCTTCCGGTCTTGTATTCCTTATGTATATCCCTTATTTGAAGCATAGCACCGCAATTCTAACACGCGCGCAATGAACTTTGTTTATAATCTGTGTGAATTATTGAAGAATT
Source organism: uncultured Saccharofermentans sp. (assembly GCA_905234715.1). Taxonomy (GTDB): domain Bacteria; phylum Bacillota; class Clostridia; order Saccharofermentanales; family Saccharofermentanaceae; genus Saccharofermentans. The sequence continues at coordinate 19,638 of CAJOJI010000074.1, read as the reverse complement.
CCGAGTAATTCGGAAGGTTTAAAACAATCCACGCACGCGAAAACCCTTATTCCTTAAATATTCGTGATGCCTGTAGTTACTGTATGCTTACCGAAGCATCCCGCCCCTTATTGCGGGAGCTTCGAATAGAGCCATGTTACCTTGCTCGGGAAATTCTCCTTGTTGATCTTGGAGAACTGCTGGAACTGGATCCTCCTGATTCCCTTGAGGAAAGGTCTGATCGCTTCAGCAAGTCCCTTGCATTCTGTCTCAAAAGTCTCATCCGGGCAGTCCATGATGCACAGATAAGATCTCTCGTTTCTGTTGTTTGCAGGTGTTGATACGAGGATCAATACCTTTGCGATGTCAGAGTGAGCTCCGCAGTATTTCTTGACTGCATTCTCGATCGCAGCAAACTCAGGTGTATCGGAAGGATTCGAGATAAGGACCTTCTGCATGCCGGGCATGTTCGGACCGCCGTTGCCGATGAAGTTATCGAGGCTTCTGTTGCCCGTGCCGCCCAGTGCAAGTGACGGATTGTCGCTGGCGCCTTCACCGAATCTTTCCTTGAAGATAGTCGTGCCGACCATTCTGTCAACAAGATCCTTGGGGATCGTGATGGTAACAGGTCCGCCCGGATTTACCAGGAATCCCTGATGGTGGCTGTCTCTTGCGATGGCTGCCGTCTGAGCAAAGCTGAGGCAGAGACGCTTATCAGGTCCGCCCTGCTTGCCGAAGCCGGCCTTAAGCGCATTCTGGGCAAGTGCCTGTGATGTGAAAACGGGAAGGAGCGAAACGTTCGGATCCTTCTTCGTGCTGATGCTGATAAAACCAACGGTGCTCTTGCCGTTCTGTGCAGGAGCGATCTTTGCGAGAGTTACGAACTCTGATGTCATGAGTGAATCCATGACTGTTCCGAAGTAAACGGGCTCCTTGCCGAACTTGCCGTACTCGCAGAGCATTGCGGTAATTCTCGGGTTGCCTGCTGCAGCCATGCCCTTGCACGCAGGATCCTTCATGTCCTCGATACCCTTGCCGTCTGTAAGGACCGCATATCTCTGAACGGGTCTTGAAGCATCCTCATCCGGATTCTCAGGAAGCGGAATGTCGCCTCGTGTTATCTCGATCTCAGCTCTCTCGTAGGAAACCTCGTCAACGAATTCCCTGTTGTCATTTCTGATCTTCTCAACCTTAACGGTGAACTTGTCGCCTCTTCCCTGATAAAGGAATACTTCGGTGCCGGCTTTAATGGTACCTCTGACATTACCGCGGATAACGATATTTCCTTCCGTCTCGGGTTCAGCGCTCAACGGGATCTCGTCGCAGATGACGAAGAAGGTCATGCCGTCAGGAGTGATCTCGCTCTCAAGGATCTTCTTGGCAGCCCCCTTGGACTGCTCCTCCATGAAGTCCTCTTTCTTGATTTCTTCTTCCTGGGCCTGCTGTCTTTCCTCGGCCCTGGCGAGCTTCTCCTGTTTTTCCTCCTCGCGGGCTGCAAGGATGACCTTCATTTCCTCTGTAACACTGTTACTCTCTTTATTTTCAGCGGGGTTTACGCCCTGCTCTTCATCTTTCTTTTTTCTGCCGAAAAGTGCCATACTTGATTCCTGCTCCCTCGTATTTAATATTTCCAACAAGGAATTATAGCACATCGGGGGTGCACTTTCCTTTTTTGCATATCGCGTCCGTAAGTTATAGAATATCGCCATGAACCCGAAAAGGACGTCTTATGGAATACGACAGACAGGACATATTGGATAAAGCCGCACAGGCATACGACCACGCCGAAGAGACCATCAGGGCAATGGACGGCGTCTTCCAGAACGTAACAGGCAGCAATTACGATGCCGAGCTTACGCTTGCCCAGTTCGACATGATCCTTCAGGGCGTTCTCTTAAGCGTCGCATGTGCCGACGGTGTTTTCGATCCCGTTGAACAGGACTTCATAAGACAGTTTGCCATGCACGGCGACCTTCTCGAATACTTAAAGAATGATGCGGGCCTTGAGATGGATCTCACATGGGACCTCATAGCAAGCCTCCCGGAAGACGTGTCTTCCGCGCTCATTCAGGTTCTTCCCCAGGTACTTGACGACCAGTGCGAGAGCTTCATCTATCCTCTCGCCGCAGTCGATTTCTCATACAGCCAGTTTGGCGGAATCCTCACGACTCCTGGCGATTTTCTCAAGTCAATTGAAGCCGACATGATCCAGATCGCCGGTCTTCTCGCATTCGTCGATTCAGACGGCACAGATGATGAGATCAGCGCAGCCGTCTCCATGATCTACGAACTTGAAGGAAAGCACTGGAGAGACCTTCTCTCTGGCAGAGCATTAGGCTCCGGACAGGAAAAGACCTGATCTTTCGACCAGGTCCTCGTTAAGTCTTTCTATTCATTTTTGACTGGCATTATCCAAATTCTTCAATCCAATAGTAGCCGTATCCGTCATCAGTCTGGTACAAAGCTGCAGCAAAATATGTATAGCTTGGATCTATCATGTTCGCATAGTGACCGGAAGAATTTGTCCAAGCGCTATGAACTTCGGAGACAGACCTTTGTCCATATGCAATATTCTCACCCCACATAATATCAGGATTAACTGTATACCACTCGTAACCGTTCGGTCTTAAGTGATTGGCATTCTGATCGTTTGTAAGATAAGGAAGTTCACCTGCACGTACGCAAGCACAGTATTCGAGATCTCCACTCCAGGTCAGTGGTGCCACGCCTGCTGCCTCACGCTCGGCATTGACGTAGTCCAAAAGCTCGTAAACAGATGAACCGTATCCGTAACTTGAACCGGAGTTTCCGCCGGATGAACCTGAATCACCTGATTCTTCGGAACCGCCTGACTCACCGTCAGATGTTGTTCCGCCTGAATTTGCCGTATCGGAAGCGCCTGCTGAAGATGCGCTGGCGGCTGCATCGGCAGAGCCTGCGGGAGCATAACCCGTGTTGTCGATGATCTCTTCGTCAGGATTCTCTTCGATATAGTCTTCTCTGGGCTGCAGATAGCTGAGCACGTAGTACTCGGCGTTCATGTAAATGATCTTGAACCAGTTGCCGCCTGTGGCTACAACAATAACTCTCTCGCCTTCCTTGAGATCGACCGAAAGACCGCTGCTCATGACATCAGGGAGGCTGAAAGCCTTTGTGTTCATGGTAACGACGTACTCGATGTTGCCGGAATTTGCCGTGAAGAACCTTATATCCTGTGAGTCTTCAGGATCCTTGTGCTTTTCTTCCCAGTCCTCGGGAGCATCAGTCGGAATGATCTCGGCGCTCTTAACGTAATATCTGCGTCCGCCGAATGAGATTGCAGCCCATCCGTCTCTGGAGAAGCCCAGAACCTCAAATGCAGCATCTTCCATGAGAGAGGGTCTTTCTTCGTCCGTCTCCTTGGGATCTGTATAAAGCTGAAGTCTGCCTTCCTTGGACTTGTAGTAGTTCTCTCCTGCGGTGGTTGCAGTGAAGATATGAATGTCATCGTGAATGTTGACGGTCTCCTGGACAGGTTCCTCCTCAGGCTCTGTCACCTCGGGCTCTTCAACTGTCTCTTCAGGATTTGTCGTCTCTCTGATGGCAACTTCGATGAGAACCGTTCCGTCGCTTGCTTCAAACGTGGTCTCACCCGTGCCCGGAGCCTTCGCGCCATTCAGATAACTGGTGATCTTGAATGCCGCAAATGCCAATATGCACAAAACAAGAGCTACGATTCCCGCGATCAGGAACTCGTACCTTGTCTTAATATCGCGTTCTTTACCTCTTTCGGTCATAACAACCCACTTCCTTGGGCTTCCTTCCAGGCTCTGTTGAGCCTGCCCTTCCGAAGAATGCCCTTTACCTCATAATAAATAATAAAACTGTAGCCATTTGATTTCAAGTTACAGAGTTCTGACAAGCGGCCAATTACCCTTTATTTCAACACCTTGCAAGCAAGATGCCCGACATCGTGTTATAATTTTTTTACATTTGTTTTATCAGGAGGGACCCGTAATGGATAAGAAGAAGCGGATTCTTATCATCGGCGGCTCGGCCGGAGCGGCTGCGCTTGTCGCATTAGTCGTTGTTTCCATTGTTCTCGCAAACAGACCCAGCGCCCTTATCGTAAGAGGTTTGGTCAACACGATCTCTGACGCGAAAAGGATCGAACTCATCGACGTCGCAGATGATGTTGCTAACGGCGGCTCTGTTGCAGTATCGGCAAACCTCGATAAGTTTGCAAAAGACGACGTTACCATTGAGGCTAAGCTCTATTCGGACGCAGATAACCTTAAGGGTGCTTACGAGATGACGGTAGCCGAAGACGATGAGCCGGTACTTCAGGCAAGAGTCATTTTTAACGAGGATAAATTTGCTTTCACCTGCCCCGAACTCGTTGACGGTGCTTACGGCGTAAGCTATAAGACTCTTGAGAAGAACCTTCCGGGCTCCATTTTCGATCCTGATGAAGAAACTGACTATTCACTCACAGAAGAGCAGTTCGATTATTTCCTCAACCTCAAGGATACAGTTAAGAACAACAAGAACCTTGAGCGCGACATCGATAACATGAGCGCTAAATACAGAAAGCTCATCGTTGAAAAGCTCGTTAAGTATGCGGAAGTCGGCAGATCTTCAAAGACGATCACAGCAGGCGGCGAGAAGGTATCCTGCACGGTTATCTCCCTCTCGATCGACCAGGATGCATTAGCTTGCGCAATCCAGGATGTAATTGATTATGCTGCTGAGGACAAGGATCTTGAGAAGCTCCTTAACCGTGTTGCAGCTAACGGTTCCTACTATGATGATCCCGATGAATTGATCGACGATTTCTATGACAATCTCGACGATATCGAAGACAGCCTCGATGAACTTTCAGATCAGGATATCGAGATCACTTTGGACTTCTACATCACAAGCTCTGGCAGAAGAATTGCCATGATCGAAGGTGAGATGGAGGTCGAAGACGATACCGTTGAATTCACCTTAACACTCGGAAAGAACATCGCTACTTCCAAGGAGATAAGCTTCGAAATAAAGGACAAGGCATCCAAGGACTCTTATTCGATCGTTTATTCCGTTAAGGAAGACAGCTCAAAGTGCTATGAAGCAGAGATCGAGATCGAAGAAGTAAAGGGCTTCCGTACTTACGACAGAACTGACAAGACAAAGATAAGCATCGAGTGGGACAAGAAGAGCACCGATTTCGAACTCGAGTATGAATCCGCTTACGGTGACGAACTCCAGATCAAGGGCAACCTTGCTCAGAAGGGCGACAAGTACATCTTCGTTCTCACGAACATCAAGACTGACGGCACGGCAATCCCGAACGTTAAGTCTCTCGAGCTTACGATCACGGTCGACAGAAATGATCCTGCACCTTCCGTTCCGGGTAACTTTACCGAGATCACGAGAATGGATAAGCGCGATTTCAAGCACCTCGTCGAGGACATTTCAGACGGCGTACAAGACCTCTGGAATGAGTATTTCGACTAAATTCTCATTTAAGAAATATTTTAATTGACTAAAAGCCCTACCCTTTAATTCGGTAGGGCTTTGTTTTATACTTTAAAGGCTTATGTGTAGTTTTTTCTATACAGAATCCAAGTCAAAAGAGGTGTGCACATGAAGAAAGTTCTGGTATGCAAGGAAAGCCTGCCTGCCGAGACACGTGTCGCTCTTATCCCGGATGACATCAAGAAGCTCACAGGTATGGGCTTTGAGTTCACGGTTGTAAGCGGAGCAGGTCTCAAGAGCGGCTTTGAAGATGCGGATTACGAACAGGCCGGCGCCAAGATCGTCAAGAAAGAAAAAGACGGTCTCAAGGATGCTGAGATTGTTGTCAGAATCCTCAAGCCTGATTCAGCTGACGGAATGAATCCCGATACGGTTCACATCAGCTTCCTCGATCCCTTCAATGAGAAGGATCTCCTTAACGGATTTGCAAAGAACAACATTCAGGCAGTATCTCTGGAGATGATCCCCAGAACGACACTCGCACAGAAGATGGACGTTCAGTCTTCACAGACATCACTCGCAGGCTATGTTGCAGTTCTCAATGCTGCAGCACGCATGCCCAAGATACTTCCGATGATGGTTACTCCTGCTGGAACCATCAATCCCGCCAGAGTATTCGTTATCGGCGTAGGCGTTGCAGGTCTCCAGGCCATCGCAACGGCAAAGAGACTCGGCGCACGTGTTGACGCTTTCGATACAAGACCGGTCGTTGAAGAGCAGGTTAAGTCATTGGGCGCTAACTTCGTTAAGATCGATCTGGGCGAGATGGGCCAGACTGATCAGGGTTACGCAAAAGAGCTCACACCCGAGCAGATCGCCAAGCAGAAGGAAGCTCAGGCCAAGGTCTGCGAGAAAGCAAATATCGTTATCACGACCGCTAAGGTCTTCGGACGCAAGGCTCCCGTACTCATCGAAAAGAACGTTATCGACCGTATGCAGGCCGGCAGCATAATCGTTGACATGGCTGTTTCCACAGGCGGTAACGTAGAAGGTTCAGATCCCAAGAAGGAAGTCATCACCGATAACGGTGTAATCATCCTCCCCGGTGACGAACTCCAGCGTCAGGTACCGTGGGATGCATCCAAGATGCTCTCAGGCAACATCTCCGCATTCCTTACACACTTCTACAACAAGGAGTCCAAGGAATTCGAGGTCAACCTGTCTGATGAGATCATGAAGGGCTGCCTTCTCACACAGGGCGGAGCCATCATCCACGAGAGATTTAAGGAGGCTTAATATATGGAAATTTCCACAGATACAATTATGCTCTTGATCTTCGTATTCATTATCGCTGCCTACTTAGGCGTCGAGCTCATCTCGAAGGTCCCTTCACAGCTTCACACCCCTCTCATGAGCGGTACGAACGCAATCTCCGGAATCACGATCGTCGGCGCTATTGCAGCTACGGCTATCAATGCATCCGGTAACCATGTTTTCGGCATCATCCTCGGCGCGATCGCTATCTTCTTCGCTACGGTCAACGTAATCGGCGGATACTTCGTTACCGACAGAATGCTCGCAATGTTCAAGAAGAAGGAGACGCCTAAGAAATGAGTGATTACATTTGCATCGTACTTTACATGATTTCTTGTGTCCTCTTCATCATGGGCATCAAGAAACTCGGAAAAGCAGATACCGCACGTAAGGGTAACCTCTATTCTTCAATCGGTATGCTTATCGCAGTCGTAGCAGTCCTCATTTCCCAGGATGTTATCGACGGCGGACTTGTCAGCTATATCCTCATCATCCTCGCAATCGCAGGCGGAAGCGTTGTTGGTTTCATCTGGTCCAAGAAGGTCGAGATGACAGGCATGCCCCAGCTCGTTGCCCTTTTCAACGGTTTCGGCGGTCTTTCCTCAATGCTCGTTGCTATCTCACAGTTCACGGCAGGCGTTACTGAGGATGCATTCACAGGACTTACACTCGGACTTACGATCCTCATCGGTGCAGTTGCTTTCACAGGTTCACTCATCGCCTGGGGTAAGCTTGCAGGCCTTGCAATGTTCAAGAAGAACTTCGTAATTCCCGGCAAGAACTTCATCAACGCAGGAATCCTCGCTGTCTCAGCACTCGGAATCCTTTTCATCTGCATCTCACCTGACGGCGGTCTTGGTGTTGCAGGTGTCATCATCACAACACTCTCATCACTGGTACTTGGCGTTACGCTGGTTATCACGATCGGCGGCGGCGACATGCCGGTTATCATCTCTTTCCTTAACGCACTCTCAGGACTTGCTGCAGCATTTGCAGGCTTCCCTATCGGCAACACGGTCCTCATCGTATCCGGCTGCCTCGTAGGTGCTTCAGGCGTCATCCTTACACTCATCATGTGCAAGGCTATGAACAAGTCATTCGTATCACTCCTCTTCAAGACAACCAAGAAGAAGGCAGCTGCTGCAGAGGGCGAGCACAAGGAGCCCAGGTCAATGTCCGTCGAGGATGCTTTCCTTATCCTCGAAGCTGCAAAGAGCGTTGTATTCGTACCCGGTTACGGCATGGCTGTTGCCCAGGCTCAGCACGCTGTTAAGGAACTCTGCGACGTACTTGAAGAAAACGGCTGCGAAGTTAACTTCGCCATCCACCCCGTTGCAGGACGTATGCCCGGTCACATGAACGTTCTCCTCGCTGAAGCTAACGTTCCTTACGAGCAGCTCAAGACTGCAGACGAACTCAATCCCCAAATGCCCAACACTGACATC
>CAJOJI010000074.1:0-11387 GCA_905234715.1 uncultured Saccharofermentans sp. | reverse complement strand
CGAGGCACGCACGGTATTCGTCCTCAAGCGTGGTCAGGGTACAGGCTTCTCCGGCATCGAGAACCCGCTCTTCACGATGGACAACACAGTCATGATCTACGGCGATGCAAAGCAGACCGTATCACAGCTCGTAGTCGAGTTCGAAAACGACTGATAAATGTTCAGATAAAACAAGGGACTGTCTCAAAATGGATGAGACGGTCCCTTTTTATTTGATACGGATCAATGTTGGATCAGAGGGTTGTCCACAAGTTTTCAAAAAGTCGCAGCATCGAGGCATTTTGAGACAACGCTTTTTATTGGTGTGATCTTATTTATGAAGTAATGGCGAGGGCAAACATAGCTACAAAGAAATAAGTTAGCGGTATCAGGATCGCAGAAATAACTATTCCTGCTATGGCCAAGGGTTTTCCTTTTGTTCCCGTGCTCCTTGTTTTCTTAAGGCCGACGATCGAAAATATCAGACCGAGTATAGGGCCTGCCGCCGTGATGAGGACCATAGCTAAAAGCAATGTGTTGATCAATGCCATCGTAGCGGAATCATAGTGAGAGGATTCCTTCATCCAGAAAAAATTAAAAAATATCGTAGAGCCTATAATGGTCACAAGATCAGTACCAAGAGCTATCAATATCCGTTTTTCAAAACGTCTTTTTACAGGGCTCTGAACAACGGGAAATAAATATCCGCACAGATTGCATGCAGGTAGTGAATCAGCTTGTGGTGCACCGCAATTAGGACATGTCTTCATAAATAATCTCCTTATGGAGGTATTTTACTTTGATTTGGTCTCTTTTCCAACAGGATTGATAACAAAGCAGATGATAATGAATACAGGAATAAAGATCACGAATGCTGAAATAACATCGATGATCGAATGCTGCTTGATGAACATCGTTGAGAGCACGATGAGGACCGTCAGAACGTCGCTCAATACGAGGAGCACCTTCTTATCCTTGAATGTGAGGTGAAGTCCTGCAGCAACGACTATGGCGTCATATACGTGAAGGCTGGGAAGGACGTCCGTCGGCGTATCGATAGAGTGAAGATACTTGATAAGGTCCATAAATATGTTTTCGCGGTCAGGAATGTGCGCACGGAGGTCAAGAGCATTGGGGTAAGCCAGTGAGATGATGATGAACAGCGTCATGCCTGCCATGAGCATGTAAGATGTCTTTCTTGAGAGCTTTCTGCTTCTGATGGCAATGGCGATCATGCCGATAACCAGATAAGGAAGCCACAGTGCATAAGGAATGATGAAAACTTCAACGACGGGGATCAAGTCATCTATTGCCGTGTGGATGATGTGGAATCCGCCTGCAGGCTCAAGACTTTCCACCCAGAAAAAAGTCGGCATGTATATGACCATGTAAATGGCCATCGGAAGAAGCGTCACTACGACGTAAAGTATCTTCTTTATGAGACTTTTGTTATCGGCGGTATTCAAGTCATTTCCTCGAAAATAATATTGCGGAGCGCCGGGACCGGAACCGGTTCCCTGAACACTCCGCATATTATAGCAAGTCAAAACAGAGTTTTTGATTGACTTTTGCCACAGTTTTTAATGCTTAAGGCTAAGGGGTAATATCAAACCTGCATTAAATACTGTTGACTGTACCGATAAAGACAGGTGCCATTGTCTTAACATCAACGATCGCATAAACGAACGGTCTGTCACACTCAACATAACGGTATTCAGGTATAACTTGATTTTCGCCTGATCCGGACAAAAAGCCCGCTGTGGCAGCAGCTGCTCTTGTTCCGTTCCTGTCGATTTCGATATGTGTTTTGTGAATGATCTTCGAGATGTAGAGATCGCCCGGCGCTCCTGCGATGCCTGAAAAGTCTGCAGCGTCAGGATCGAAAACAGTGTCTGCACCGAGTCCTTTGATCGTATCGTTCATTTCAATGTTAAAGTCCGTTTCGAACTCGGGCATCTTTGAGATTACTACATAATCTAAAGATTTGCTGTTTATAAACTCCTCGTAATCTTCAGCTGTAAAATTCTTTGCAAACTCATTGGCACTGATGGTCTCATCAGTCGGAAGGATCGCCAGGAATGCGAAATCTCCGCCCTTATAGGACTTAACAAATCCGGTCGCTTTATCTGACTCGTAGTAAACTTTGGATTCATCGTGAAGGAACATCCCGGTCTGAACGGTTCCGTCTGCTGATGTGAAATCTTCTTCATAGACGTCTTTATCACTGTATTTCCCACTCCATTCGGCTTCAAAGCAGAGGGCATTTACGAGTACCATTACCGTCTCAGGCTGAAGATCACTAATGATATCCTTGATCATGTGATCGGTGTGTTCATCGACCCACTTGTTGATCTCGTCCGCAGTCTTTTTGTTGAAATCCGTGACGTTATACTGTGCATTGAATGTATCTTCTATGTAATCGACGTAATCCATGTTCACCTTATCGCCAAGTATGCGGCGGTTATTCCAGACGGCGTTGGCACAGGTGAACTCGACCTGTTCCGCTTCATTGATCCTGTCCATCAATGCTGATGCATACGCCTGCTGTGTAAGAGGGCCCTGACTGTTCAAGTGATTTTCCCTTCGCGCCGGCACCTACCATATCAAGAGCCATCATGACGGATGCGGGAGATATAATCACATTGTCTCCGCCGCCGTAATCATTTACGGTCTGGCTGAACAGATCGATACAGTATCTTCTGTATTCTTTATCCATGACTGTACTGTCGTAATCCGTATTTCTGACATCACTAAGATCGATCTCTGTCTTGATGTCCGCATCTTCTTTGAGTTCATGTCTGCTGGTACGGCCATCGCCGGATCTTGTAAATGAGGAGCATCCTCCGAGGAGCATGGCAGCTGCCATGACCCCGGTGATGAACTTAATGTCTTTTCGGTAACAGATCTTCATGTTGGGTTACCCCCTTTTGAATATCATGGATCAGACTGCGTTTACTGTGCCGATGAAAATGGGAGCCATTGTGGCTGTATCAACGATTGCATATGCGTAAGGTCTGTCGCACTCGACATAGCGGTATTCGGGCACATCTTCTTCCATTACGCATCCGCAGGTTTCCATGACGATAGTAGCTGCAGCAGCTCTTGTTCCCTGTCTGTCGACTTCTATGTGGGTCTTGTGAATTATCTTTGAGACATAGATATCACCGGGGTTTCCTGCCATTCCGGACAGGTCTGCAGTAGAAGGTGCGAAAATGCTGTCTGCTCCCAATCCTGCGATCGTATCATTCAAATCAATATCAAAGTCTGATTCAAACTCGGGCATCTTTGAAACTACGACATAATCATTGGAAACGCTGTTTATAAATTCTTCGTAGTCTTCAGCGGTAAAATTCTTTGCAAACTCATTTGCGCTGATGCTCTCGTCTGTCGGAAGGATCGCCAGGAATGCATACTGGCCTCCCTTATAGTACTTAATGAATCCTGTTGCTTTGTCTGTTTCATAGTATGCAGAAGACGTATCGTGCAGGAACATCGCCTCCTTGGAACTGCCGTCAGCAGACGTAAAGAAGCTTTCAGAGACCTGTGAATCTTCGTATTCTTCTGCCCATTCGCCCTCAAAGCAGATTGCGTTTACGAGTACCATTACCGTATCAGCATCAAGAGTGTCGATTGCATTCTTGATCATGTGGTTTGTGTGTTCATCGATCCAGTCGTTGATCTCATCTGCTGTGCCCTTTCCGAAATCAGTGACCGTATACTGCGCAAGGAACGTATCCTGAATGTATCCGACATAATCCATGTTTACGCTGTCACCAAGTATAAGGCCGTTATTCCAGACGGCGTTGGCACAGTTGAACTCTACTTCCTTTGCCTCGTTGATCCTATCCATCAGGGCTGACGCATAAGCCTGCTGTGTGAGAGGTCCCTGGCCTGCAGCGAAAAGATTAGTCAGTTGGTCTAATGATTCTCCCTTGGCGCCTGCGGCAACCATATCGAGTGCCATCATGATGGAGGCGGGTGAGATCATTACATTATCATCTGAACCGTAATCACTGACTGTCCGGCTGAAGATGTTGAAGCAATATTCTCTGTAAAGCTTATCCATCTCGTCCTTATCGTAATCAGTAACCTTAACTTCATTAAGGTTGAAGCTTGTCTTTGCGTTCGGATCTTCCTTCAGTTCATGATTGTGATTATTGCCTTTGGCAGTGCATCCTCCGAGAAGGATCGAAGCCGCCATAACGCCGGTAATAAATTTAATGTCTTTCTTTGAACAGATTTTCATATTTATATCCCCTTTCTTTTGAATTCTTAAGATCAGACTGCGTTTACCGTGCCGATGAATATGGGAGTCATTGTGCTCATGTCAACGATCGCATAAGCGAAAGGTCTGTCGCACTCAACAGAGCGGAACTCCTGCTGGATGGGCTCTGCACAATTTCCGTCAACAAGTACTGCCGTAACTGCAGCAGCTCTCGTGCCTTCTGCATCTACCTCAATATGTGTTTTGTGTAAGACCTTTGAGACGAAGAGGTCTCCGGGCGCACCTGCAATACCGGAAAGGTCTGCAGTATCACCGTCCATAATATCTCCTGCGCCTAAATTAGCGAGAGTATTGCCCATTTCCATCTCAAAATCTGATTCAAATTCAGGAATCATTGTATATACACTGTAGTCGTAAGTCTGGCTTGCAATGAACTCTTCATAGTCTTCTGCGCTGAAGTTCTTAACGAACTCGTTTGCACTGATAGTCTCATCGGAAGGAAGGATCGCGAGGAAGCCGTACTGGCCGCCCTCATAAGCCTTCATGAAGCCTGTAGCCTTCTCTGTCTCATAGTATGAAGAACCGGTCTCGTGAAGGAACTTAACTGTCTGGACTTCACCGTTATATTTTGTGAACTCACCTTCCTCAACCTGATCCTCCTCATAAGGATTTGCCCAGTCGCCGTCAAAGCTGATGGCATTAACGAGTACCATGACCGTTTCAGGACTAAGTTCACTGATCACTTCCTTGATCATGTGGTCGGTGTGATCGTCAACCCATCCGTTGATCTCATTTACAGTCTTATCGCCGAACTCCTGTACTCTGTAGTCTGCATTGAATGTATCCTGAATGTACTGAACGTAATCAAGATTGACTGCATTTCCGAGCAATGTTTTATTTGCCCATACTGCGTTTGCACATGAGAATTCAACATCTTCAGCCTCGTTGATCTTTTCCATCAGAGCTGATGCATATGCCTGCTGTGTGAGAGGTCCCTTGCCTGCTGCGAAAAGGTTTGTGAGCTGGTCTAATGATTCTCCCTTTGCACCTGCAGCAACCATGTCGAGTGCCATCATGATGGATGCGGGTGAGATCATTACATTATCTTCCGAACCGTAATCCTTAACCGTCTGGCTTAAGATATTGAAGCAATATTCTCTGTAAAGCTTGTCCATCTCATCCTGGTCGAAATCAGTTGTTGTGACCTCATTGAGATTAATGCTTGTCTTAGCATTCGGATCTTCCTTCAATACATTGCTGTTTGTATTGATATTTGCAGTGCATCCTCCGAGAAGAACTGATGCTGCCATAATACCTGTGATGAACTTGATATCTTTCTTCGAGCAAATTTCCATGTTCCTAACCTCCATCTGTTTCTGCAATTTGCTTTATGCCCTATAAACAGATTCACAGAGTAAAATGTTGCACTGACATACAATTCCCTCAAACCAAACAAATCGGACAATATAATAACGCCCATAATAAGCATGCTTAACAGAGTGCATTATGAAAAGACTTTTATCGATAATCTTATGCGGTGCGATGGTCCTGTCCATTGCTTCATCGATCCTTCCGTAAACCCCAACAGCTGCGAATGCATCCGTTGCGGCGACTGCGTCAATACCTGCCCGCACAAAGCACTTTAAGATGAGTGTGAAGGAATAAATCATAACCATAAGTATATTTCACTTGGTTTTATATCACTGTAGTGATATAATTGTAAGCAAATGGAGGGCTAAACAATGGACAAACTTATTACCGTTTACCATGGCTCAAACAAGATTGTGGAAGTACCGACTTTTGGTCTTGGCAGAAAGAATAACGATTTTGGTCTGGGCTTTTACTGCACAGAGAGCAACGAGCTTGCGAAGGAATGGGCTGTTTCCTCATTGAGCGATGGTTTTTCCAACCGCTATATATTGGATACGGAATATCTGAACACACTAAATCTGAACAGCCCTGATTACACGATCCTCAATTGGATAGCTGTCCTCGTTGAACATCGTCGCTTCAGCATTGGGACTCCAATCGCGAGAAGCGCAAAACAGTATTTGATCGAACATTTTGGGATCAATGTAAACGCATTTGACTTGATTACCGGTTACAGGGCTGATGATTCCTATTTCGACTTCGCAGAGGCTTTTTTGAATAACGCGATCACTGTCGATCAGCTTTCTCGCGCAATGCGTCTCGGAAAATTGGGAGAACAAATTGTCCTTAAGTCGCAATTTGCATTTACAAAGATTAAGTATGAAGGATTTGAAGTTGCCCGGAAGGAAGAGTCCTATGTTCTTCGTAAAGCCAGAAATGATGAGGCGAATCAAACATACCTGGATATACAAGAAGAAGAGAGTGATGGTTTATATGTTCAGGATATTATAAGGGGAGGCATTTCCAATGACGATCCGCGCATACCAAGAAACGTATCTGCATAAAGCCCAAGCTTCACTTGGAAATGCTTTCGATTACGCCATCAATTCTTGTGAAATCCCCGGTGAGGATTTTGTTAAATTCTTCACTGCCAGTTCGGTCAGCAAGCGAATGGAAAATGGTGAGCCTGCCTTCCTTGCAGGAAAAAGCGGAATTGAGATTGCATTCGATGTTGTTTTTGAGACAACAGGTAAACAATTGAACAAAGCCCCGCAGGAACATATCGGACGATCCCGTGAATATTGGATCGGCTGGGCGGTCTGCTATTACCAATGGTATTCTGCAAGAAGCTTTAGTGACATCTTCAAGACTCTCTCCTTTGATGATCTGCAGAATATGTACTATACACTTCATGAAGCGGATATCACGAAATTTGTAGATATCGTTGATGAAAAAATACGGGAACGCTTCAAAGACACTAATCTGAAACGCATCCGCACATCCTATGGCTGTACACAGGCCGAGCTCTCGGAACATTCCGGTGTTTCCCTCCGTTCCATCCAAATGTATGAGCAACGAAACAAGGACATCAATAAAGCCAGTGCCGAAGCACTCTATCGCATTTCAAAGATTCTCGGATGTACTGTTGAAGATCTTCTCGAAAAATAATACCCTCAAGAAAACACTCGGTATGACATTTCTGAATTAAGCGGGCAACTATTTCTTGCGCAATTGTTCAGATGCCCACTCAAAAAAGGCTGTAGCTCCCTCAAAGGCAAAAGAATTTTCTTCCAGTGAGATTACGAATTCTTCAATCGTATTAGGCCTGTATCCAAAACTGTTCATATTTTTTGCAATTTTAGTAAATTCATCCGTTCCAATGATACGGAAGAATAATCTCGTATCGGGATTCGCTTTAACCAGACGAGTAAGGTAACGGGATGCCTTGCTAAAATCATCCTGCTTATAGTAAAGCAGAGAAAGAGGCAAAAGCATAAGCGTAGAGTCTTCTTTGTATCGCTTATGCAGTTCAAGCGCTTGATCTTCCATCTCCAATAAAGCATAGAGATGCATAAGCGTGTAACGAGCTCCCATATTATCGTTGGTATTAAGTCTCAGTATGTTCTCGCATTCTGATGCAGCTTTCTTCATCATGCCGCATTCGATCAATGCTTCTACATAGTGCTTCAGAATTCGCATATATGGTCTGGTCTCAAACAGAAGCCAAAACTCTCCCTCGTTTTCTTTATTCATAAATCCTTGGCGAGTCATAACATCAGTCCCGTGATTTACGGCACGCTTTGCTTTGTTCAGATTATCCAACACAGATGTAGCTGAATAATCAGCAACAAAAAGTTCTGCCTCCAAATTGTCAGGATCAAGCTTTAGCGCTTTGCGGGCATACTTAAGGGCACTTTCAAGATCCTTGGCATCCTCTGCCAATTCCATATAGTCATCCGAAGTCCTGGCATCTTTTTCCGTCATATGCGTTTGAACTTTGCTGTTCTGCGCTTTTATATATGAAGCAATTAAATCATTAAATTCTTCTTCTGTATTGGCATCAGAAGAGTTGCTTTCTATAAACTTCATCAAATCTTTCAAGGGATCTTTACCGGTCATTTTTACCTCACATGATTCAGAAATGTTATTCTAATTGATTTAAATTATATCAAAACACTTTGCAGATTCACATAAGATGCTTCGTTTAGGTCTCTGTTCCGGATTGACTCATCCATCATCGCCAGCGTATTTGCCGATACCTGAAATGGAACAGATAACTCCCTGGGTTCAAGTATGATTCGTCCGTCATCATATTCTGACACATGGTAATACTCAAAGTGCAAATTCCGCTAAAACAGCATGCCGATTCCGATAGAACGGCATGCTGTTCCGCTTCAAGCGGCACGCCTATCAGCATTGACTGTTGTCTGATCGAGATTAAAGGCCAGGTTCTTATACGGAAGGTAGGAATTGATCGAGGCACGTTTCAGACCTGTGGCTGCCATGATCTCTTCCATTCCCACACCTTCGTTTGTAAGAGTCTGCACCAACCGGCTTGTTTCCGTTGAATAGTACTCCGCCGTGATCAGGAGCTTACGAGTGCGAAGGATCGTAGTGTTCAATTGATCGGCAACCGAGCGGAGAGACGGAAGATCGGCATCCCGCTCATCCCGGTCGTCATATGGTTCCCGGAATAGCTCGACAGCCTTTTTCAGTAGGGCTTCCATTGAGAGTGCTGGATCAGAAATCTTTTTCTTTGGTCTTGCCATATATTATTCTCCTAATAAGCAGGCCGTTCTAATCGGTATGTACGAAAAGAAAGCCGGATAGGTGGCAATTTTCACGCCAGATGTCTTATCCGGCAATCTTGTTTTTACTCTGCTATATGCCCTTTTGCCTTGATGACCTCGATCACCGAATCGACGTACTTCTCGCAGATCTCGTCGCTCTCGGCTTCAACCATGTGGGAAGTCACCGTTTCATTAACCTTTGAAGTTCCTGATAGTCAACAAGCTTAATGCGTCCGTTGAGAATCTCAGCCTCTTTAATGGCATCACGTGTGAATCGCGATGTAGTGACAATCACACCTTTATCGATTCTATCCCTTTCCATAACGCCGTAAAGTCCTCTAACGATCTCAACTCCGACCGGTCGGCGCGGTCCTTGCTGTTTACACTCAAAATATGTGCTGTACGATACGCCACCGATCTCACATGTAGCTATAACATCTCTACCGCCGTCCCTAGTTCGCTGAGTAACTCTCGCCCTATACCCATTCCGGCTATAGACTTCTGCGACCAATTCTTCAAATTCCCATGATTCCAGATTATAAACAGAATTTGGATCAAGAAGGATCTGATCATAAACTGAAAGTAATGGCTCAGGAATATCATCATATTCCATCTCCAGATATGGCTCTTCAATGATCTCGCATCCCTCAGTTTCGCTTTCCTGGTATTCCTTTGCGCCTACCGGATACTCATAGCCGAGCATTCGAAAAGACATGAACTGCCCACAGTTATCGCAATCAACTTCCCCGGCAAACTTATGCTCAATACGGTCACCCATGCCGAATTCACCGATAGAATATGCGTCCGTATCAAGAGAGTCCGTATCAATAATATATTTTGCACCGCAGGATGAACAGCGGATTATCAGGTCACCGATTAGAATCATTTCTTTCTCCAAATTTAAAATGGAAGATCTTCATCATCTATCTGGCTGAGTGAATACACGTTACCTTCGGGTGCTTCTTCCTCGTCGCCTTCATCTTCAGAATCACCCTGGCTTTCGCTCATTCGATTCAGTCGATCAGTGATATCTCGTAGTAACTCTGCGAAAAACTGTAGAACCGGACCATCCTTATCGGATTCGTTTATGCTTTCGACAGTATAAATGTCTCCTCGTTCATATGCCAAGAGGTTATAAATGTCGTCGGCTTTTACATTTCTGTTGTCTTTTCCGATAGTCATTCCATTGTGCTCATTGATCACAATGCCGATATCTTTAGACGGCAGCATCGTCAACATGATTTTCTTTTCCATAGACTTTTAACCTCTTTTCGATTGAATCCTTCCCGCCATCCATATTCTTTGCGATGAGATCTAAAATGTTGACGTCTTCATCTTCAAATTCAAGGCAGCCCGAAACCACATCAATCTTGTCACCGATTTTCCTGACAAACAAAACCTGGTCAACATCCTGATTTACAACTAACTAGCGCCAAAAGTTCCGAGTTTCTTTGGCCCACTGACAAAGCCATATGTCTTTTGCAGCACCCGCGCTTTATGGAACGCTTCCATAACAGTCGCTCTGGTGATGCTCTTCTCTTTCCTGTTGAAGAACAATTCGCCGCCTTTTACGGTATACTTCAGCGGCAGTCCTTTTGCCGTATAGAAAGGGTATCCCGCAAAGGCTTCAATTGCTTCCCACAGGTATTGCTCCGCTTCTGCACAATCAAGGTGCTCCACCAATTCTTCACAGGCGCATTTTCGTTTTCTGTAGAGCCTCCCCTGCTCCGCATAGAGCGTCGGATTCTCCAGATTATATGCGCCTTTACTGTATGGCAGGTAACAATGCACAGACGTCTGTCCCAGACCTGTCCGCTCCATTATCTCCGAAATAGATAAACCCTCATTCTGTAATTCTTGGATTTGTCTGCTAAGAGCTGTACTATAATATCCGGCGGTTATGAGCAGTTTTCGTGCTTTCGGCTTGGAAATGCCCAGGCTCTCTGCCACGAAACTAAGCGATGGTGCATCTTCAGAGCGTTCTTGTCGGTCATCAAATGGCTCTTCAAAGAGCTCCACTGCTTTTTGAAGCAAGTCATCAATAACCTCTGCTTTGTCATATCCGGGCTTTTTCTCCGGTCGGCCGCGCTTCGCTTTTTCGACGCATTCCTGCATCTGGCGCTTCGGGCCGATGTCGCTCATAGGATTTTAGTTGTCCTATCCTTCCTTTCTGCCTGCTTTCTGAGGCCTCCTGTTTTCAGTTCACTGCTGCATGTCCCTCATATTCCGCCTCTTTTTCTTCAATCAGGCTGACGATGCTATTCTGAGCATCTGCATCTATTCCGGCAGCAGACAACGCCTGACGAATACCACACAATGGGCATATGGGTGTTATATTGTCTATCCGGGAAATAGCAGGAGGAGATGAATACTCCAGACTGCAAATTGGACATTTTCTCATGTGGCCACGTTCCTTTTCCTTGGTAAATCAACCTTCTGCCGTAAAATCAGCTCGCAAGTTTGTTTATCCCCCGGAGGGCTTATACGGGCCGACCGGTGTTATCTCATGTACTTGTCATAGA
>CAJOJI010000073.1 GCA_905234715.1 uncultured Saccharofermentans sp. | reverse complement strand
ACAAAGCCGCCCATTTTATGCGTAAAGCCGTAAACAATGAAAAGCCCGAGCCCGACGCCTCCCGCGCTCCTGTCGCGTCCCGTCTCCGCCTGATACATACCCTCTAGTGCCGATATCGCCCTGACAGTCTTCTGGTCCATGCCGATACCGGTATCTGTCATTTCGATGCAGAGATTCACGCCGTAATCTGTCTTTTCTGTATACACCTTCAAATAGATTCCGCCGGATTTTGTGAACTTGACGGCATTCTCCAAAAGATGCCTGAAAATTTTATGGAGCTTTCTGATATCGCCGGTCATCTTAGCGGGAACATCCGGCGCCAGGTCAACGATCAGCTCAACCTTTTTATTTTCCTCTATGAGACGGAATCTTGCGACAACATCATTGATGAGCGAGGTTGTGATATACACATCCTCCTCCAATACGACCTTATCCCGCTTACATTCCGTGTAGTCCTGGATATCTTCGATCTGATAGGACAGGCGGATACCCGCATTTTTAATGATAGACGCTTCATAGCCCACATTCTGTTTGATCAAAAGATCTGCGACCCCGTTCACAACATTGACCGGTGTACGCAGCTCGTGGGAGATATTCGAGAGAAAATCCTCCATATCGGCATCATAGGCTTCGATGATCCCGTCCTTTTTATCGTTGATCTCCTGAAACACATCCCGCTCCAGGATGGATTTCACACAACAGGAGTAGATCATCAGAACGACCAGCACATGCAGGAATATCCTGGAAATCTCCAATGTGCCCAAAACAGCGCTACTGTGGCTGAAAAGGACAAACTGGATGATCATGACGATGACATATTCAAACAACAGCAGGTTCATCATATAAATATGGTCCATGAACGAGAGCGCGACCATCACAAACGAAACCACCAGTGCCACATCAAAAAAACTGGTCTCATGGACGCCGTGATACACGATCGCCAGGCAAGCAAACACAAAATCCATGACCGACACATTTGCAGATGATGACGAATATGAACTCGTTATCGAAAATGCAAGACAGCAGCAGGAGAATCAGTTCACAGCTGTCCGCCGCTTCATCCTTGAAGGCGTTGATTTTATTATCATTGCGCCGACAGTTGAAGAAGGCTGGGAGACGATCCTGACTGAGATTCAGGATGCCGGTATTCCAGTAATCATCGTGGACAGATCCGTTGCCGTCGAAGATGACAGTCTCTATCTTACAAACGTCGGCTCTGACTTCCTCCGTCAGGGAAACCTTGCTGTTGAATGGCTGGAAAAAGAGATCCCTGAAGATACTGACATTAAGATACTTCATCTTCAGGGAACGATCGGTGCGACCGCGCAGATTCAGCGTACAAAGGCTCTTGAAGATGCAGTAGCAAAGCATTCCAACTGGGAGATCACAAGCCAGCTCTACGGTGACTTCACTGAAGCAAAAGCATATGAGGTAATGACCGACTACTTAAAAGAAAACAGTGACATCGACGTGCTCTACAGCGAGAACGACAACATGACTTTCGGCGCGATGAGAGCGCTTGATGAAGCAGGAATCACCTACGGCAACGGCGGTCAGGTCAAGATAATCACTTTCGATGCAACCAGAGAAGCACTTCAGTATTGTCATGATGGCAAGATCAATCTCTGTGTCGAGTGCAATCCGCTGTTCGGTCCTCGCGTAAAGGAACTCATCGAAGACTACCGCAGCGGCAAAGAGATTCCTAAGCATGTATATGTTGATGAATCTGCTTATACGACACAGAACATCACTCAGGAATTTGTTGACTCGAGAGAATACTGATAACTGATCCTTAATATCGCTTACTAAAACAGACAATTGTCAGGTGATGTACATTTTTCGCGATTTTCGACTCGAAAATTGCACAAAAACAGCTTTTTATGCAATTTTTCAGCATTTTTTGGCCAAATATGTACATCGCTGCGATATCAGTGAACGGCAAACTGAAAGTCGCAGTGCAGTGTGACTTTCGGAATAAAGTCTCCGGCCTAAAAACTGTCGTAATTTATTTAGGGATCTTCATCGGAACGGTAACGCTTGTAGCACTCCGCCCTTCAGCCAATGCAACCGAAGATCTGGCAAGAGTCTTGCAGTATGAATCGATGTCGCATCCGGCATAAACGATTCCGGAATCACATGAATAATAATCGTTGTCAAAGCATGCCACCAGAATATCTTCCGGCACCGATACTCCCCTTTTACGAAGAAGGAAAATGAGCTGGTGCGCGACCATGCCGTTCTGGCAGATTACCGAATCACATCCGAAAAGATGGTTATCGATAAATGAAGCAAACTTTTTGCTGTCACCTGAGATGATCTCTTTCTCTTCTTTATATGTCATAAGAAAACATCTTGATTCGTCGTAGCCTGCATCAGCATCAAGAAGCGCGTCGATATATCCTTTATACCTGTCGCGGCCTGATGAATCATCTATTCTGAATATGCATGCGGTCTTCTTTCTGCCGGTCTCAAGAATATGTTTTGTAAGGTTCCTTCCGCCTTCGTAATTATCGGATACGACATGTATTTTTCCCAAAGAAGAATTCAGATAGATAACGGGTATTCCGGCATCTTCAATCTCTTCAATAAGCCGCAGATTCGGATCGGGAACCAGGTCTTTTGCAGGTTCGATAATGAGTGCCGCGGGACGCTCATTTATGACGCGTGATAATATCTTAGATTCTTCAGACACACTTCCGCCGCACGAGAAAGATCTGAGTTCGTATTTGGAATTTAAGAGCTGTTCTTTAAGACCTGAAATAAGAGCGGGGCTCTGGTATCTGTCGCAGTCTTCAGTCATGAAGAAAACAGTTCTGTTATTAAAAGAATCATCTGCAATATAAGAACCTGCGCCGCGTCGTTTTACGATCAGTCCTTTTTGCAGGAGAACGTCGAGGGCTGCACGGATCGTCTGTCTGCTGCACGAAAATTCAGAACATAGATCCTGCTCGGAAGGAAGTCTCGTCCTGCCTTCCGATCTCATCTTCTTGAGTTCCAACTCAAGCTTATTAACTATGACTTTATATTTCTCAGCCATGGTTAAAAGACCCCTCTTTTATACTTGGCAAAATTATACAGTCCGCCTTGTGTGCAAAGTAACGCTAAATTTTTGAGGTGTCGTTTTTCGACGCGGAAAAAGTGGAGTATTTTATCTTGTTCCCAAAACGGAATTATATGATTTCGGAATAAGAAAATCGCAGTTGTTCATAATGACAATTTGAATTTGTGCAGGTGCCTCAACAGTTCATCGTAGAATATCCGACAATGATGCAAAAGATTTTCCACAAAGGCACATAAAAGCAGCACAAGGCAATGCAAGTTGTCTGTTTTCATCACGAAAATTTCAAATCTGTATTTATGCAAACTTACCATTCTCAATATGGCATACGAGATTCGTTGCGGGTTATTGCCGATGGGTGTTTATTTGGGGCAGAGTACATCGGACCAAAAGCGGTCCGGGGAAAAACCTCAAAATGAAAAGGAGAATCATTATGAAGAAATTGGTTAAGATGTTAGTTTCTTCCGCAGTCATTGGCGCAATGGCATTCGGTATGTGTGCTTGTACACAGACAACACCTACAGCAGCTCCTACAGCAGCTCCTACTGACGGAACAACAGCAGCAACAGAGGCACCTACCGATGCACCTGCAGCAGACGGACTTATCAAGGTTGGTATCATCAACAACGATCCTAACGAGTCCGGTTACCGTACAGCTAACGACAGAGACATGAAGGCAACATTTACAGAAGAGAACGGCTATGAGGCTTCTTTCTTCTACAGCCTTAAGAACGAAGATCAGATCGCAGCAGCTCAGAAGTTCATTCAGGACGAAGTTGACTACCTCTTGATCTCAGCAGCAGGTACATCAGGATGGGACGGCGTTCTCGAGCAGGCTCAGAAGGCAGGCATCAAGGTTATCCTCTTCGACAGAACAATCGACGCAGATCCCAGCCTCTATGAAGCATCCATCGTTTCCGACATGGCTAAGGAAGGTCAGCAGGCAGTTGACTGGCTCGCTTCCCAGAACCTTTCTGAATACAAGATCGTTCACATTCAGGGCGTTATGGGTTCATCCGCTCAGATCGGCCGTTCAGGCGCTTTGGACGATAAGGTAGCTGCAGAGGCTAACTGGAGCATCGTTACACAGCAGACAGCAGAGTGGTCAGAAGAGACAGCTCAGCAGATCGTTCAGGCAGTCATCGACTCCGGCGAAACATTCAACGTAATCTATGCTGAGAACGACAACATGGCTAAGGGTGCTGTTGCAGCTCTCGACAAGGCTAACATCTCTCACGGCGTAGGCAAGGACGTTATCGTAATCGGTTTCGACTGCAACACATGGGCACTTGAAGAGCTCCTCGCAGGCAACTGGAACTATGATGGTCAGTGCAATCCTTTCCAGGCTTCTTACATCGACAACATCATCAAGAATGGTGTTACAGAGAAGGTAGTCATCATGGAAGAGAAGGGCTTCGACGCTACAACAATCACAGCAGATGACGTTGCTAACTACGGTATCTGATACTAACTCTCTTTGAACAGAGTATTTAGCTAACCACGAAAGTTGTGCGATGCGATGCGTCTCATCGCATCGCACATTCTTTCTTTAAACAGGAGGAGAAGGACATGACGGAAAGCGTTGTTTTGGAGATGCGCGGGATATGCAAGTATTTCCCGGGCGTACGCGCTCTTGAGAACGTTGATTTCACATTAAGAGAAGGCGAAATCCATGCTCTGATGGGCGAGAACGGTGCCGGCAAATCAACACTTATCAAAGTGTTGACCGGCGTATATCCAAAAGACGGAGGCGAAATCAAGCTGGCTGGCCAGCCCGTACACATCAAATCGCCTCAGGATGCACAGAATGAAGGAATCGCAACGGTTTATCAGGAGATCACTCTCTGCCCTAACCTTACGGTTGCCGAGAATATGTACATCGGACGAACAAGAGGCGCCTTCACCAACTGGAAAAGGATGAACGCTGATGCAGACAGCATCCTTGAAGAATTGGGAATTCCCGCAAGGGCAAAAGACCAGCTCGGCAACTGCTCCATCGCTGTCCAGCAGATGGTAGCTATCGCCCGTGCGGTAGACATGGATTGTAAGGTACTCATCCTCGATGAGCCTACATCCTCATTGGACGAACAGGAAGTTCAGAAGCTCTTTAAACTGATGCGCGACCTCAAGGAAAAGGGCGTCGGAATAATCTTCGTTACACACTTCCTTGAACAGGTATATGAAGTATGCGACCGCATTACCGTTCTCCGTGACGGAGCGCTCGTAGGCGAATACATAATTGAAGACCTCCCGAGAGTACAGCTCGTATCAAAGATGCTCGGTAAGGATTTCGATGACATGGCCGAGATCAAGAGTGACTCGGATGCAGAAAAAGTGGACTATAACGGCACCCCCGTTTACCAGGCAATTAACCTTACCGGAACGACCGGAATAAAGCCGTTCAACTTTGAGATACACAAAGGCGAAGTTAACGGCTTTACCGGTCTTCTGGGTTCCGGCAGATCCGAGAGCGTCCGTGCGATCTTCGGTGCTGACAGAGTAGCCGGCGGCAAGGTAATGATCAACGGCGAAAAGGTTAAGATCAATAAGCCTCTCGATGCCATGAAGCACGGAATCAGCTATCTTCCTGAAGACAGAAAGAACGACGGTATCGTAGGTGATCTCTCAGTAAGAGACAACATCATCCTGGCGCTCCAGGTAATGAAGGGATTCTTCAGACCTTTCACAAAGGCACAGGCTGAAGCATTTGCAGATGAATATATAGAACTTCTTAATATCAAGACAGCATCTGCCGACACACCCATCAAGTCGCTGTCGGGCGGCAACCAGCAGAAAGTTATCCTCGCAAGATGGCTTCTTGCAGATCCTGTCTATCTCATTCTCGACGAACCTACGAGAGGTATCGACGTAGGAACGAAAGTCGAGATCCAGAAACTCGTACTTAAACTTGCTGCGGAAGGAAAGAGCGTAACGTTCATATCTTCCGAGATCGACGAGATGATCCGTACATGTTCGCGTCTTGTAGTCATGCGTGACGGCAAGGTCGTAGGCGAACTTAAGGGAGACGATCTCAACCAGAATAAGATCATGGCAACGATTGCCGGAGGTGAATCATAATGTCTAATAACCAAAAAGCTATAAGCTCCGGCAATTCTGTCAAAGGCTTCTTATCAAAAGTGGTTCATAACCAGCTGTTTATTCCGATCGCAGCACTTTTGCTGCTGGTAGTATTCAACGCTTTTGCAGATATCCTCCTTCACTCGGATACATCATTTTTCAAGATCGTTCTTGAACCGAGCAGCACAGGCAATATGGTCCTGTCAGGAAACCTCATCACCATTATCGACAATGCGTCAGAGCTGGCACTTCTTGCCATCGGTATGACACTCGTAACTTCCGCATCAGGCGGTCAGGATATTTCCGTAGGCGCAACGATTGCAATTGCAGGTTCTACAATCTTAAGAATAGTCAAAGGTTATTCTTCCGATATATCCGACGGAAAGTTCGCAGGCGTTATAATCTGCGCGTTCCTCTTAGCCATTGTGGTATCGGCTTTGTTCGGTGCATTTAACGGCGCGCTTGTCGCATATTTCAAGATCCAGCCAATGGTTGCAACGCTCATCCTGTTTACTGCAGGACGTTCTATCGCAGCATGGATCAATAACAACGACAATATTTCCATCAACGATTCACGCTTCGGATATTTCGGAAACTTCATTCCCGGAATCCCCGTTCCGACTCCGGTATTCATAACAGTTATCTGTCTGATCGTTATCGCGCTTGTTCTGAAGTTCACTAACTTGAGACTCTATTCACAGGCAGTAGGTATCAACGCATCTTCATCAAGACTTAACGGTATCAACCCTAAGACGATCAAGCTTCTGTCATTCATTATTCTCGGCATCTGCGTAGCCGTTTGCGGATTCATCAAGGTTTCCAGAACATCTTCCATCACATACGCAGTTATCGCTAATAACATCGAAATGGATGCGATCCTTGCAGTTGCTCTCGGCGGTAACAACTTAGGCGGCGGTAAGTTTAATATGACCGCATCTGTTCTGGGTGCTTATGTAATCCAGTTCCTTACAACCACATTGTTCAGAATGAAGGTAAGCTCAAGTGCTATCTCCGCATATAAGGCCATAGTAGTTATCCTTCTTATCATCATGTCTTCTCCTTTCATCCGCAAGTGGCTTGCTGACATGAAGAATAAGAGACTTGCTGCTAAAGCCGAGGCTAGAGTAGGAAAGGAGAATGCATAATATGTCTATTAATTCGGATGCATTGGGACGCAAGAGTCTTAAGAGACGCACAGCGTTTTCTGACACAAATCTTCTTCTCATAATCACTATCGCAGTATTCATCGTAATGTACATCTGCGCGGTAGTATTCCTCAAGAAGGGATTCACAAAGCCCCAGACGTTCTTCAATATTCTTAATGAGAACGCTTCACTTCTCGTACTCTCCTGCGGCATGACACTCGTCATGATCACAGGCGGTATCGATATCTCAGTCGGTCAGGTAACATCTCTCGTATGTATGGCATGCGCCGTTCATCTCGAGCAGAAAGGCGGCAACGTAATCACTTCAATGCTCCTCGCATTGGGAATCGGTTTAGCTTTCGGTATCGTTCAGGGTTTCCTCGTAGCATCTGGAAATCCAGCCGTTCATTGTCACTCTGGCGGGCCTCTTCTTCGCCAAAGGTCTGACGACGATCATAAGCAGCGACCGTATCAGCATAACCAACGAAGCATTTGTAAAACTCTGTAAGTATGAAGTCACCATTCCTTTCTTAGGATCGGTCAACAAAAAAGGAATATTCATCCCGGCATATGTTGAGGTCGGTGTAGTCGTAGCTCTCGCCATGGTTGTCCTCCTCTTCTGCCTCCTCAAATGGACAAAGCTCGGACGTAATTTCTACGCTGTCGGCGGCAATAACCAGAGTGCAAACATGCTCGGTATCAACGTTAAGTTCACTAAGTTCCTCGCTCACGTTCTCTGCGGACTCTGCGCAGGAATCGGCGGATATCTTTTCTTCCTCCACGCTTGCTCAGGTTCTCCTCTGCACGCACAGGGTGCTGAGATGAACGCAATCGCTTCCTCCATCATCGGCGGAACACTCCTCTCGGGCGGTGTCGGAAACATCGTAGGAACTCTTTTCGGTGTTCTCTCACTTTCAACGATCAAGATGATCGTTACTTCCATGGGCTTCGACGATCCATGGTGGACAAACATCACGGTTGCCATCATGCTTTGTATCTTCCTCCTTGTTCAGAGTGTTATACTTGCACGTAAGAACAAGAATAAGAAGTAATCCAAGGAGGCTCTAACGTGGATCTTAAGACAACAGCATTGGGAATCGAACTCGGTTCCACACGTATCAAGGCAGTCCTGATCGATAAAGATCATCTGCCCATCGCACAAGGTGATTTCGAATGGGAAAACCAGCTCGAAAACGGTATCTGGACATATTCGTCCGACATGATCCACAACGGTATTCAGGCCTGCTACAAGGCTCTCAAGGCTGACGTTCAGGCGAAGTTCGGCGTAACTTTAACAGAGGTCGGCGGTATCGGAATCTCAGCCATGATGCACGGCTACCTTCCTTTCGACAAGGACGGAAAGCAGCTCGCAGAATTCCGCACATGGCGTAATACCATCACAGGTGAGGCAGCTGAAAAACTCACCGAAGTGCTCGGCTTCAACATCCCCCAGCGCTGGAGCATTGCACACTACTATCAGGCAATCTTAAACAACGAGTCACACGTTGGCGACATCGATTATCTGACAACACTTGCAGGCTACATTCACTGGCGTCTCACAGGCCTTAAGGTCATGGGCGTCGGCGAAGCATCCGGCATGTTCCCTATCAACAGCACAACGAACGATTACGATCAGGCTATGGTCGCAAAGTTCAATGAGCTCACAGGCAAGGATCTTTTATCCATCCTTCCTAAGGTCCTCGTTGCAGGCGAGAACGCAGGCACTCTTACTGAAGAAGGTGCAAAGTTCTTAGATCCCGACGGTGACCTCAAGGCAGGCATCCCGATCGCACCCTGCGAAGGCGATGCAGGCACAGGTATGGTTGCAACCAATTCTGTTCGTGTTTACACAGGTAATGTAAGCGCCGGCACATCAGACTTCGCAATGGTCGTAGTAGACCACGCTCTCGGTGTTCACAGAGAGATCGATATGGTTACAACACCTGCAGGCGCACCCGTTGCAATGGTTCACTGCAACAACTGCACATCTGATATCAATGCGTGGGTAAATCTTTTCGATGAGTTCGCAAAGTTATTCGGCGTAGATATCTCAAAGAATGACCTCTACACGAAGCTCTTCCAGGTTGCTTTAAAAGGCGATCCTGACTGCGGCGGACTGTTATCCTACAACTACTTCTCAGGTGAAGGCGTTACGGACCTCGACGAAGGCCGTCCGCTGTTTGCAAGAACCCCCGACTGCTCATTCACTCTTGCAAACTTCATGAGAACACACCTCCTCTCCGCTCTTGCTACTCTTAAGATCGGTATGGACATCCTTCAGGACGCAGAAAGCGTCCGCATCGACAAGCTCTACGGCCACGGCGGTTTCTTCAAGACTCCCGAAGTAGGCCAGAGATGCTTGAGCGCCGCTGTTGCAGCTCCTGTATCCGTTATGGAAACAGCCGGTGAAGGCGGACCTTACGGAATGGCTCTCCTCGTTTCATACATGATCCAGAAAGAAGACGGCGAATCACTTCCCGACTTCCTCGACAACAAGGTTTTCGCCGGCGCCAAGAGCGTAAGCGTAATGGCAGACGACTCCGATGTTAAGGGCTTTGCAGATTTCCTCGCAAAGTACAAGGCAGCACTTCCTGTCGAAAAGAAAGCAACGGAGGTAATCTGAGATGTTAGAAGAACTTAAAGCAAAAGTACTGGAGGCTAACCTCCTTCTACCCAAGTACGGACTCGTTACATTCACATGGGGCAACGTAAGCGGAATCGACCGTGAATCAGGTCTCGTCGTAATCAAGCCCTCAGGCGTCGAATACGACGTCATGAAGGCTGAAGACATGGTTGTAGTAGATCTCGACGGCAAGGTCGTAGAGGGCAAATGGAAGCCTTCCAGCGACACACCGACACACGTAGTTCTCTACAAGGCTTTCCCCAACATCGGCGGCGTTGTTCACACACACTCCCGCTGGGCAGTTACATTCGCTCAGGCAGGCATGGCAATCCCCGCAATGGGCACGACACAGGGCGACTACTTCTATGGTGATATCCCCTGCACACGTCCCATGACCGATGAGGAGATCAAGGGCGAATACGAAAAGGAAACAGGCAACGTTATCGTAGAAACATTCAAGGATAAAGATCCCGATGCAATCCCTGCCGTAAACGTCTTCTCACACGGACCTTTCACATGGGGTACCGATCCTTTCAATGCCGTACACAACGCAGTCGTTATGGAAGAAGTTGCATTCATGGATTACCACGCAATGACGCTCAATCCTTCCGCAGGAAGAATGCAGCAGACACTTCTCGATAAGCATTATCTCCGTAAGCACGGTGCAAATGCTTACTACGGCCAGGGCTGAAAGCCCCTAACTTAACCGCTAAACAATTATATATTGTTTGCTTCTTGTTCAAAGTAAGAACCCGTTGTTTGATAACTGCAGCGGGTTCTTACTTTTTTTCGTGGGCATTAGTGTGCACCAGGATGCCTTTGGTAGTATTTTATTTATTTTGTCTTGAACTTCTTTTTTGTTTATAACTCAAAATTCCCCAATAAACATAAATACACATATAAGCAATTACTGTATACTCAAAGTGCAATCTTATCGGGGGATAAAGAAAATGAGCAACGTATCTGAAGGAATAATCCACGAGGTTAAGAAGGTTATCTGCGGTAAAGACTATGTCATTGCGCAGATGCTGACGGCTATATTGGCGGGCGGACACATACTGATGGAGGATGTTCCGGGCGTCGGCAAAACGACTATGGCACTGGCGTTCTCAAAAACGATGGGACTCAATTTTGGAAGAGTCCAGTTCACGCCGGATGTGCTGCCGTCTGATATCACCGGATTCTCAATGTACGATAAGGAAACAGATTCGATGAAGTATCAGCCCGGTGCGATCTTCCATAATCTGTTTCTGGCTGACGAGCTCAACCGTGCATCTTCACGTACGCAGTCGGCTCTTCTCGAGGCAATGGAAGAAAGCAGCGTTACCGTAGACGGTACGACATACATGCTGCCTAAGCCGTTCATTGTATTTGCGACGCAGAACCCGACGGGTGCATCAGGCACGTCCCTCCTGCCCGACTCACAGATCGACAGATTCATGGTAAGGATCTCGATCGGATATCCTTCTGCTAAAGACGAGAAAGCAATGCTCGAGCGCAGAAGAAACGGCGTAAACCCAATGGAAAGCGTAAAGACTCTTTGCGATGTAAACACACTGCAGAAGATGCAGGCAGAAGTTAATAATGTGTTTGTACATGAAAAAGTCGTCGACTATATCATTGCCCTTATCAACAGGACGCGCGGCTGTGCTGATCTTTTAAGGGGCGCAAGTCCGCGTGCGACTATTGCTCTTACTTCGATGGCGAAGGCTCACGCATATTTAAGCGGAAGGAATTATGTTGTCCCCCAGGATGTTCAGAAAGTGTTCCTTCCTGTTATCACTCACAGGCTTATTCTTACGCCTGAAGCTGAAGTAAACGGCAGAAAGACATCTGATATAGCAAAAGAGATCGTCGCATCTGCTTTTGTTCCCAAGGTCTGATCAGTTATGCTGAAGACCTGGGTCATTTACTCAGTCTCATTATTTTCAACCTTCATCTTTTTCCTGTGTTACAAGATGTGGGTGTCGTGGTTCTGCCTGATCGTGGTGCTTTTCATTCCGTTTCTGGCACTGCTCATGAGTGTTATCGCTTCACAGACGATGACCTTCAAGGTGGAAAATCCGGGGAATGCTCC
Organism: uncultured Saccharofermentans sp.; assembly: GCA_905234715.1. GTDB lineage: Bacteria > Bacillota > Clostridia > Saccharofermentanales > Saccharofermentanaceae > Saccharofermentans. The sequence continues at coordinate 6,172 of CAJOJI010000073.1, read as the reverse complement.
CGTAGGCGTTCCGCTGTACATAAAGATCACGGTTGAAGGCAACGCTTCTTATTTCGCTTTTTGCAGGATCAATGCGGAAGTAACTGACCACATGGCCGGCACGACGAAAAAACTTGCGCTTATCGTGCATGACAAAGGCACGACCAAGATCCCCGTGGATACATCACACTGCGGATCTTACTCTTACAAGATGCCGAAGATCGACATATATGATCTTTTCGGATTTTTCCATTTCAGCAAGACGATAGACAAAGACAGCGAGATTGTCGTAAAGCCCGTTCCTGCTATGCCTGAGAGAATGCCGGATATGTTCGGTTTCAAGGCAAAGAGCTTAAGAAAAGCAAAGCAGCCTAATACGGAGATCTACGATATCAGGGATTATCAGATGGGCGATCCCGTCAAGTCGATACACTGGAAGATGTCTGCCAAGAAAGACAAGCTTCTCGTTAAAGAACCGCTTGAGGAATTCGGCGGTCATTCGCGCGTCATCTTAAAGCTCACGTCAGACAGGGATGTTCTGGATCTTCATCTCGGACAGATACTTTTCACTTCCAGATTTTTTATTGAGCATGAGACTCCACACAAGATCAGGGTTATACCTCCTGACAGAAGTGAGATAGCTTTTGATGTCGAATCAGAATCAGATCTTCAACGGGCAATCTACATGATCCTCAGAATGAGGATACCTGACGAGGAGCCTGAAAAAACAGAAGAGCCGGATACCGGCGACGGATATGAATATGATCCGGTGGAGGATGCTCATGAGGACTGAAAAGATAGTATCAGTCAGTGAGAATAATTCTCCGAAGATGATATCGGTGATCATGCCGGTCATCATCACTATGAGCATGAGTATAGGAATCATACTGATGCTCGGCACCGCTTTTGAGCTCGAATTCGAGACGATGCCGGCAATAGTCTTATCCTTTGTCACCTCACTTGCATTTTCCTCTGTATTTTTCCTGGACAGAAAGAAGTTCACGATGGGGGCTTTTATTGCTGCAGCGTCTGCTTTTACTCTGCCTCTTATCTTCAACTGGTTTAATGTTCGAACAGGTCTTCTGTCTTTTTTCTACTATGTTAAGCTCTATGCCTTCTACTGGTTCCCGGGTACATATGAAGTGCCTTCAGGTGACGGTCAGGATATATTCGCATTTCTCTTTGCATACAATATTTTAGCCGTATGCTGCACATCTTATCTGCTGATGAAGCGCAGGCTTATCACGCTGGGACTTCTGACATATCTTCCGGTATTCCTTTGCGCTGTCGCAAACATAGTAATGATCCCGAAGATGGTGCCGTGTCTTGTTGCAGGAGCAGGTATCATACTGCTTTTGTTTGCTTATGCATTCAGGAAAAAGAGCCGCGAAGTATCAGATAAAGCGCAGCTCATACTGACGGTTCCGACGGTTCTATTCGTGGCGCTTTTCGGAATGGTATTCCCACAGGAAAAATACAATAAGGATTCGTTTGCAAGAGACATCCTTATCTCAATGCAGGAAACCGTTGATAAGACTGCAGGGAGCGGCAGCGCTTTGAGTGAAGTGCTCGACAAGGCAATAAACGGATTTAAGAATCCTTACTTTGAAGAGACCTACGATAACTTCTCGCCGCTGTATTCAACGACGACCAACCTGAACCGTGTCGGACCTTTCAATCCCACTTCGACGGAAGTCCTGAGAGTGCAGAGAAGGACCAACTGGACCTACAGCGGCGGCATGCCCATGGGCCACACTTTGTATCTTAAAGTCGAATCGCTGGATACCTACGACAACAACAGTCTGCGCGCAACAAGAATAAGAAAGAACGTCTATCAGGACGATTACATTGAATCGCCGCAGGGTGCACCGTGCACGGTCGAGATTACGGCCCTCAGCAGCTCGGGTATCGATATCGTGCCTTACTATACTGATTTCTACTGTGCGGAATCCGAAGATTATTCGACTGTGAATCCTTTTAACAACACGCACGAAAACAAAGTCCTCTTTGCCACTGCTCCTCTTCCTGTGAGAACCGGCAACATCTACTCGGAAATATACCTTAACAACTATGTTTACACGACATGTCTCAGAGTGCCCGGCGCAACGGAAAGTGCGCTTATCAGAAGCGGTGATCTTCCCGACTGGTATATTGATGTTTACAACGGTGATCTGGAGATGTCTGATGCCGAAAAGGTAAGAAGAGTAACCGAGTTCGTAAGCCATCTCCACCCTTACGACAGGGATACGGAATATCCGCCGGACGATGTTGATTTTGTTGCCTGGTTCGTAAGCGATGCAGAAAGCGGAATATGTGTACATTACGCCGTAACTACCGTGATCCTGTTAAGGATGATCGGTATCCCCACAAGATATGTCAGAGGCTATGTTGACACCGCTTCATACAATGACACGGTAAGCATCATAACAGCCGAACAGGCTCATGCATGGTTCGAATTCTTCATACCTGAATACGGATGGGTAATGGGCGATTCAACACCGGGATACAGTTCTGATGCAGCAAACCTCGGTATCAATTCACTTACTATGGTTGACCCTGAACTTGAAACACGTGACTTTGCAAGCGGCAAGGATGTTTTCGAGACCGTCCCGGAAACTGAGGAAGAAACAGAATCCTCCGAAATGGAAGAATCCGACACAACTGAGACGACACCTGAGGCCGGAGAAACAGAAACTACTGAACCAGGATCTACACCGACTCCTGTTCCGACAACGCCTCCAGGTGAAACAAATCCTTCCGGCAGTTTTGAGAGTGAGGATGAAGCTCCTGTCGTAGTCATTACACTTGTCCAGTCAGATGAAGAGGGAGAGACCGATCCGATGGAGAAATTCTTCGTCAGATTATTCCTCACCATACTGATCGTTGTTGTGTCTGTTGCCGTGGTAATCCTGATCCTCCGAATCGTATATGTTATGTTCTGGAAAAAGAAATTTAAGACCGGCAAGAACGATGACAGAGCGATCGCATACTACCACTACTATTGCTTCATGGGACGAGTATTGAGGTTCACCATTCCGGGCAAAGCTGTGAAGATAGCAGAGAAGGCAGCGTTTGCCGAAGACTCATTATCTCCGGCAGAAATTAAAATGCTCCTCACGATGTGCAAGGAGCATATGGTTGAATGTTCGAAGAGTTATCCTGAGATCAAGAAGATCCTTTACAGATTGCTTCTGATCGATATCACAAGTAAGTAACCGTTTCTGATACGGGCTTTCTCTTTCCGTGATTTGAAAGAGGACCTGTTCCGGGTGTCGCATAGCCGAGATCAAGGATCATGAGAACTTCCTCGTTGTCGGGAAGATTAAATACCGAATGAGTCATCTCAAGATCGATGCAGTTGAGCCAGCAGCTGTCGACGCCTTCGTTTGCAGCTGCGAGCATGAGATGCGTTGCTACGATGGTCGCATCCTCCACACCTGATTCTCTCTGCGATCCGGGATATGTGTAAACATTATTCTTATCGAATGTAACGATAAGGCATGTGCCTGCGTTGTATCTGCACGGAGTAACCTTATCTATTTTCGCAAGTCCGTCATCAGACTGGACAACATAGATGTGCTGCTCCTGAAGATTCTTTGCCGTGGGTGCGAGTCTTCCGGCTTCAAGAATGGCATCAAGCTTTTCCTGCTCGACTTTTCTTCCATCGTAACTCTTGCATGAATAACGGTCTCTTACAACATCCTTAAAGTCCATGTTATCCTCCTTTATCAGTCACATGTATAACCGGGTTTCTTGTAAAGGCTGTCTTTCTCGGGTGCAATCTGAGTGTCCCAGACCTTTGACTTCCAGTCGTCCTTTTCGATCTCTTTTATAGCAATCGATACGCTTGAGATATCGCATCCCATTGTTTCTGATATGGCCTTTGCGACTTCTTCAGCGCATTTTGTCTTTACTTCTTCCGTTCTGCCCGGATAGCATTTGATCTCTACATGCGGCATGGCAATATACCTCCGAAAATGATATTTCCTATTATACCAATCTGTTGAACGGACTGACTGCAACATTTCACTCCTTTTAATTGTATTTATGGCATAGACGCGAAAAAGGAGAACGGGATATGAATTCAGGAATTAAGGCTACTCTCTGCACCATGATGGCAGCATCAGTAATGTTCGGTGTTGTAACAGGATGCAGCAAGGCAAGTACTGCAAGCACCACTGCTGCAGATAAAGCAGCTGAGATCACAACTGTAGAGACAACTTCAGGAACTGATCAGCTGCCCGTCGTTCAATATCCGAACGGCTCTTATATTTCGATAAAAGATCCCGACAGCAAGCTCCCCGAGACGGGCACGGTAGGCGGCTGCGGATATACACTCAACGTAGATAAAGCCTATAACGTGACCGGATTGGACAGAGGTTACATGCTCTTCATGGGTATCGAGCTGGATTCTCCCATGACTTTTGTTATCTGTTCCGGCACAAAAAACACGGGCGGACATGACATTAAGGTCGTCGATCTCGGAATGGACGGTAACAAGGTCGTTATCGTAGTTGAGGAAACATCACCTGCTCCCGATGAAATGGTAACGGAAGGATTCGAATATCCTTACTGCGCGATCCAGTTTGATAAGATGCCTGAAAGCTTTGAGATCATTAATACCGCCGGGGTTTCCTTCACGTATGTGGTCGATTTGCATCTCGATCCTGACGGCGATCCCGACACTTGTTTCATTGATACTTAAGCCTTTTGTGCATTTCACAACGCTTTTTTGCATCTTACCTGCAAACCCGTTGAGCTGCTGACATCTGCAAACTATACTCGCCTCAAAACAATCAAAGGCAGGTATGGTTATGGCATTTTTACTACTCGTATTACTGGCGGCAGTCGAGATCGGATTTCTTATATTCGATCAGATAAAAAAGTCTGATAAAAAGACATGGTCTTTGAGAAGACTTATTGTTGATCTGGGACAGGCAGTACTCTATGCAATTGCTCTCCTGCTTCCCGGAATTGATACAACGTAAAACCGACATTTTACTTTTAGCGGACCATTTCATCGAAAAGATGAATTACAAATACGGCAAGAAAATTTTGCGCTTAAGCTCACCCGCCATTGACATGCTCATGAGCTACCACTGGCCCGGTAACGTGCGCGAACTTGAAAACTGCATTGAACACGCATGCCTTGCCACAACCGATGTCTGCATCAACGCCTACGACTTGCCGCCCACGCTGCAAACAGACGTCACATCAGGAACGTCCGTGCTCCCCGAAGGGAATAGTCCGCTATCTACGCTGATGGACAGCTACGAACGAGAAATTTTAAGCGAAGCGCTCCGCCGTCATGACGGCAACATGAGCGCTGCCGGGCGCGACCTTTCCGTGAGTCCGCGCATGATGCTATACAAAATAAGGCGGCTAGGAATAGCCGCCTCGAACTGACGCTTTGTCATTCCCGCGTAGGCGGGAATCCATTATTTCTCGTCAATTATCTCACGATCGTGATGTTGTAAACCGGGAGCATATCCTTCGGAGCTTCAATCTTATTCAGCTTGCCATCTTCGTATGCATAAAGAGCTGCCTTGGAGCCACGGTCACCAATATAGAGCACACCAGTAGCTTCGTCATAAGCAAGGCTTTCAACGTCATCCACGCCAGAAATCTTTTTCACAGACTTTTCAGAAAGATCAACTTCCGCAAGAGAAACGCTGCCCCACTGTTCAATAACAGGAGCATAAGCAATGCCATCTGTAAGAACGATCGTATTCCAGACGCCGCCACCCAACTTCTTGCCATCAACAACCATTGAGGAACTCTTCTTAGCAAAGTCAACAACTTCAATACCACGAGTATCATCGGCATCCATATGATAGGTTTCAAGATTCCATTCACCAGCGGTTGCCACATAAAGTTTACCCTTAGTAAAGCCCATTGCCATCGGATTTTTCTTTGCAAGTCTAATAGTATCCAGAAAATCGCCACTATCAAGCTTATACATAGCAAGGAGAGCCGGAACCTTAAAATTATAATTTTCAGAACGGCCAAAGAGAGCGAACAAAGTATCGCCGCTTACTTCAAGGTCCACAAGGTTCGGTGACAAAGCTTCGCCTTGGCAGAACTCATCCGTATTAATAGTCTTGGTAATCTTACCATCCTTTACGGACACCTTTACAATTTTAGCGACATTTTCATACGAAACCCAAACTTCATCCTTATTATTGGACTTTAC
>CAJOJI010000072.1 GCA_905234715.1 uncultured Saccharofermentans sp. | reverse complement strand
TCGAATTCAGATCGCATATTCTCGGAGGTTATTCCGCATTCGTACAGGCAGGCGACCGCACTACCGGCGGATCACGCGAGTTCTTCTTCACGCCCGAACAGATGAGCGGAACATTCGATGAATTTTTGGACAGCAACAAAGAACTCCTGTCAGGTCATTTCGGCCTTGACCGCGATTACATGAAAGATTTCAAGGGCCTTAAGGAATTCCTGGGTTTCGAGAAGTAAGATCTTCTGCAACGGAAAAGGAGTCAGGGAACTCGGTGCGATACGCCACATGGCATTCTGCTTCGGACCTTTAGGCGAGCAGATAGAGTTCTTCAAGGAGTGTTAAGACCAAACAAAAAAAGCAGCGTCACTTACGGCGCTGCTTTTGATCTGCATTGAATTTTCTTATTGTCTGCTGGCTTTTTTCTTTTCGCACTCAGGACACTTTGTCATAGGCGTTAACGAGAGTACTGATTCTTTTTTGTATCCGCACTTTGAGCAGATATAAACATATTTGGAAAAGACGCTGCCCATCGTTGTGCTTACGAGCCATGTGCCGTCGGAATCGTCTACTTCAGGCTCGGGTTCGGGTTCAGCTGCCATAGCGGTCTCAACTGCTTCAAGGAGTGAAGGCTCTGCTTCAGGTACTGCTTCCACAGTGGGTTCTGCCTGGATCTCAATGGTATCTTCATCGAACCATGTCCTGGGCTTGGGTTCTTCAAAAGTGCACTTGGTAACATAGAAAGGACAATCTGCACAGTCATCCTTATTAACGCATAATCTGTATATGCCTCGTAATAATTGATCAACCCGTTGATCTCTGTTGTCTATACTCATATTTGAACTCCTCAGCAACGTTTATAGTTGGCCGGACTTCCGGCCGGAGTATTCTTCAAGTGTAGTTATCTAGGGCATCTCATCCTTATTCTATCGAGATTATATCACGCTCCAAATGCAATTTGTATTGAGCAGGCTTCCTATAAGTGCCTTTATATATTTATATCAATGATATAATTGATAAATATCTGATAATTGACAAAAACTGTGTTAGAAAATACAATCCTGTGTAGAAACGTAAAGTGTATTTGAGACATATTTTTACATTACGAGAAAGAGAAAGGGCAACAACATGAGCACGATTGAGAGAACGATCAGCAGCGGCGAAGTTATCATCAGAGAGGGAGATGAAGGTAATACATTCTTCCAGCTTTTAGAGGGTAAAGTAGGAGTTTACAACAATTACGGTCAGGAAGATCAGGTTCAGATCGCAATTCTCGAACCCGGAACATATTTCGGTGAGATGGCAGTTATCGAGTCATATCCCCGCAGCAGCACAGTAGTTGCTGAAGAAGATTCCAGAGTTATCGAGATCGCAGCAAGTGAACTTAACGAATACATCACGGAGAATCCTAACAAGATCCTTGATATCATCGTAGTTCTCGGCAACAGACTCAAGACAATGACAGACGATTACAACGAGATCAAGAAGGCTCTTGATAACGTTCGAAAAGAGAATTCAAAGAACAACTATGCAAGCTTCTTTGCTTCAATGACAAAGCAGTCCATCTATCTCTCAGCTAAGAACTTCAGACTTGAGAGACCCAGCGCTGAAGCTCTCCGTGAAGCAGCTGATGCAGTATCCAAGAAGGGTACATCAGGTGAGACATATCCTTACGGTACTATCATCTTCAAGCAGGGTGAGCCCGGTAAGTGCATGTACATCGTTCACTCAGGAAGCGTTTGCATCTACAGCAACTATGGCGCAGACAACGAGATCAGACTCTCTGAAGTTAAGCCTGTTGCATGCTTCGGTGAGATGGGCATGATAACACAGGAGCCCCGTACGGCTACAGCTGTTGTTGAGAGCAACGACACACAGGTCGAGATCATCTATCCCGAAGAACTCGAGAACCTCTTCAAGTCCTGCCCTGAGAAGATCGACATGATCCTCAAGAACCTTTCATACCGTTTGAGAGTAATCACATACGAGTACTGCAAGGCTTGCAAGGAGATCTACGACAATACTGAAAAAGAAGAAGAGTATTAATCTCCAAATTCAATCAAGTAAAAACGAACGGGGCGTCTTCACAAGGTGGGATGCCCCGTTTTTATTATCTGTGTATAATGAAAAAGTCAGGCAGTTAATTTATTGATTTAATCTCAGGCGGAGTTGTCTTATGAACAAACCAAAGAAAAAAATCAGCAAAGCTTCAGCGACCGGTTTTGTTACCGCGTTCCTGTCTCCCTGGTTTATTGTGCTCATATTTGTTTTGCTGTCCAACAACATTATCGGTTTTTATGAACCCTTTGGCGAATGGTTTTACTGGACGGTCATAAATATCCTGGTCGGCTGCACACTGATATTTAACCGTGCAGGCACGGCGTTTTCGATTATCGGACTTATTAACGCAGGACGTAAGAATATGGGCGGCAAAGGATTTGCCATAACAGGAATAATCCTTGCTGAGTTGCAGGCAGTTTTGTATGTCTTTGGTATTTTCGTCTATCTGATTCAAAAATTATGCGCGGGAGCGGGACCCTGATTTAGTTAATCAGCGGGAAAGGAACAGTTATGTTTATTAAAAAACTTAACCAGCTATATAAACCCAGAAGGATTCATTGATTCAAACAGATATTTCTTATTTGCCGTGATTGAACTCATCATTAAATGCCGTTGGGTTGATTTGCAGGCGGTGAATTAATTGCTCCGCCTGTATGGCATTTATTATACGCAGTTTTATGCTTTCTCGCCCTGCTCGAGTTCCAGCACGTCTTTACGTTTTTTGTCGACCACTGATTTGCCGACCCATTTCTTTTTGTACCAGTAGTACATGACGATGAGGCCGCGGATGCATTCGTCGGTGGCTGTTCCGGCATAGATTCCGGCAACGCCGACACCCATAAGGACGCCTACTGCGTAGCCTGTCGCAAGGCCTAAGCCCCAGTTGCAGAGGATGCCCACGATGAGAGGGAAGATGTATGCGCCTGCTGCTTTGAGACTCGATACGAATGTCATGTTGAGGCACCGCCCGATCTCAATGAAAATGTCGACGATCATGATCATCTGGCCCAGGGCGATTATGTTCGGGTTACTAGTGAAGAAATGCAATGTGTATCTGCAGAGGAGCGCATTGATTCCGGCAAGACCGAACGTGATCGGCAGAGTTGTTCTCAACGTCTTGAATACACGCTTGTATGCTTCTTCGGTCTTTCCTGCGCCTACGAGATGTCCCGTGATTATCTGCGTTGACATTGCGCATGCGTTGGAGAATATCATTGCAAAAGAGATAAGCAGATCGCAGTATACTTTTGCATTTGCGGAATCTTCACCCATTATGTTTATGAATGAAAGAAGCGTTGTCTGATAAAGATTGTATGTAAGGTTTTCGCCTGCCGTAGGAAGACCTATCTTGATCATCTTCCAAAGAAGCTTTTTGGGGAAAGGCTTTAGATAACGAAGTGCGATCTTACCGATCCTCATTGCAAAGAAGAAGATAAATATAGCGACGACGGCAATGATTCTTGATGCTACCGTTGACAGGGCAACACCTGCGACACCCATGTTAAGGTGTTTCAGAGGGCCATACAGAAAAAGATAGTTTCCGAACATGTTTACGAAGTTGATGCCCAATGTAATCCACATGCCGATCATGGAAAAACCGTTACATCTTAAGATCTGGAGCATAACGTTATAAACGGCCAGGATGAATCCGCCGCCGCCTACGATGTAGATATAGGTCATGGCGTGGGGGCGCATGTTATCAGAGATGTGAAGGAAATCCATGATAAGAGGATTTGCCGCACAGAAAGCGCCGCTTAAAAATACACCGAAGACGAAGTTTACCATGACAGCAAGCGTGTAGATCATGTTCATCTTGTCATAGCGCTTTGCACCGAGATACTGCGAGACAACGACGCTAGTTGCAGTTGCGATGACATTGAAAAGGATGTTCATCATGAACATGATCCTGTTGGCGTTACCTACTGCGCCTACAGCGACTTCGTCATAGTGGCTCAGCATGAAGGTATCTACGTTATTTACCATAACGTTCAGGAAGAGCTCAAGGAACATAGGCCCCGCCAGTAAGATAAGCGGAGTCTTCTCAGTGATGACGATGGTGGTATTCTTTTTCCCTAAAGTTTTTCCCATTAGTTTCCCTTTTCGAAGTGTGGCCTGAATCAACGAATACAAATCATACTACAAGGTCCGCGCATATTATATTAAATCGCCGTTGTTTATTTACTAAATGCATTATCTATAAATCTCATATATTTATAGTGTTTGCAGATTGTTAAACCTGTGTTCACGCACATTGAAATCAGGCTCTATATAATATAGTTGTAGACAGATTTGCAATCGGAGGATTGCATCTGTACGTTTATACGGTTCATAAGCTCCATTGGCGAAGAGGAGAAAAAGTTTGAAGAACAGAAAACTCATTACCGTTATATTCTCGATAGTGTTCGTGATCATCGTCGGGCTCTTTATCTTGAGCATCATCAAGACCGACAGTTATAACAAGATGCATCATCTGGACAGCTTTACCGGAGAAGGTCTTTTCAGGGTTGACGATTACAGGGATAAAGATCTGTCCGTAAGAGCTGAGACAAGAACAAGCACCTGGACCAAGCTTTTCGACATCAACAACGAGGGGCTTACGGAGCACAACTATCAGGCTTACACATACGATTTCTATATCTCGAACAACACCAAGGATGAGATCTCCGATTACAAGTTCAAGCTCACCTTTGACCGCGAAGTGTTCCTGTTCCTTGCCTGGAACGGTTCTCTGGAAATACATCAGTTTTTAGATGACGGCGAGAGGGTTAATCTTGTTCCCGATCTCCGTGAATTCCACCCTGAAGATCATGATCTTAACATTGCGGTTTTTGACGGCGAAGTGCTCATTCACATGAAGCCGGGCGATTATCTTATCTACTACCCGAGTGCAAGTGAGAATGCTATGGAAGTTCCGATCGAGCCTTATGAAGGCACCGTTCCGGGCATCATTATCTATGTGCCGATCGGAGAAAACATTGACGGCTCAGTACTTGATATCGATTACCAGTTCCATAGGCTTTTAAAGAGCGAGCCTTTGTTTGCGGTATCGCTCATCGCTCTTGGCGTCTGGCTGATCGCATTGATCATTTTCAGCATTATGGAAGCGCAGTACGTTAAGTACAAGAGACAGCACGACCACGATAACGAGATCATCAAGGAATCGATCGAGACGTTCACGGGATTCATCGATGCCAAGGATCCATACACAAACGGTCACTCCAACCGCGTTGCGCAGTATACACGCATGATCGCCGAGAAGATGGGATATGAGGGCGAGGAGCTCAACAGGATCTACTATGTAGCACTCCTTCACGACTGCGGCAAGATCGGCGTTCCTGATAATATCCTGGGCAAGCCGGGCCGTCTAAACGATGAGGAATTCAAGATCATCAAGTCCCACACCACTCACGGCAGCGAGATCTTGAGTCACTTCAAGAGCCTTCCGAACGTTAACGAGGGCGCTCGTTTCCACCACGAGAGATACGACGGCAAGGGTTATCCTGAAGGCCTGAAGGGTGAGGAGATCCCGCTCATCGCGCGCATGATCTGCGTTGCGGATTCTTTCGATGCCATGAATTCCAACAGAGTTTACCGTAATAAGCTCACCAGGGAAGATATCATTAATGAGATCGAAAAGAACAAGGGCACACAGTTCGATCCCAAGATCGCAGACATTTTCCTGAAGATCCTTAAGAGTGGCAAACTGGATAATCTGTGATACCTTATACCCATGAATAAGGCATTTCATTTCAGCATGGACATACCTGATCCCGACGTGATATTCCACGACGGGTTCTACTATCTGATCACGACGACAATGCATTTCTTTCAAGGATCTCAAATGCTGGGAACACTCTTCCTATGTCTTCGACAAGCTCGAGAGCACGCCCGCTCAAAGACTTGAAGGCGACGGCTATATTTACGGCAAGGGAATGTGGGCACCCGTATTAAGATTTCACGACGGGCTTTTCTATGTCGCATTCTCTTCAAACGATATGAATAAGACTTATCTTTACAGATCGGAAGATCTTAAAGGACCGTGGAAGCGCAGCGAGATAAAGGGTTTTTATCACGATCTTTCGATGCTCTTTGATGACGGAAAAGTCTATCTCGTTTATGGCAACACGGACATCCACCTGACTGAATTAAATGAAGATCTTACAGGTCCCAAAGAAGGCGGAATAGACCGCGTTATCGTTGATGACAGCGGCAATCCGAGACTGGGTCTTGAGGGCTCGCACATATATAAGATCAACGGCAAGTATTATCTTTTTATGATCCATTCCTTAAGGGACAGATGGAGAAGAGTTGAAGCGATGTATGTTGCAGAGAGCCTTGAAGGTGAGTTTAAAGGCGGCGACATATTCGATAACGATCTCGGCATAAGAGATTCAGGCATCGCACAGGGCGGCATTGTAAAAGGCCCCATGGGTGACCACATGATAATGTTCCAGGACAGCGGTGCTATAGGAAGACTTCCTGTAGTTGTTCCGTTCGAGTGGCGTGAAGGAAAGCCTGTCTTCGATGAAGATATCGAAGTTGAAGAGTGCGAGCTAATTGGCCTTTGCGGCAGCGACGATTTCAAAAACGGACATGATGATTTCTGGCAGTTTAATCACGAGCCTGACATGGGTCTTGTTAAGTTCGATAACGGTTTTCACATCACGACGGATAAAGTTTGCAGGAACATTTTCCATGCGAAGAATACCCTTACTCAGAAGACATTGGGACCTGTATGCCGGGCGACTGTAACCATCGATGCAAGTGAGCTTAACGATGGAGATTTTGCAGGCCTTTCCGCATTTCAGGGCGACTATGCTTTTGCGGGAATTACAAAAGATGCAGACGGTTTTTCTGCAGTAATGTTGAGCAACAAGAGCAAGGGCGGCCCATGGGATTTAAGCGAAGAAGAGGGCGTCGTTGAAGAGAAGATCAAACTTGAAAGCAGCGTGCTGACCGTAAGAGTCGTATGTGATTTTACAAAGGATCAGGCAACCTGTTTTGTCAAGACAAATGACGGCTTTAAGCAGATAGGAAAGCCTCACGATCTGCGCTTCAGACTCGACCATTTCACGGGTGCGAGATTTGCGCTTTCATGCTTTTCGACAAAGCAGCCGGGCGGAACGGCAGTGTTTAATGAATTCGTAATCTAAAGATAAAACGCATTTGATTGAATAGTCAGAATCTAGTGACTATAATGAATTTACAATCAAATAGCAGCTTCGCAGTGAGACTAATCTTTGGATTTAAATTTTTTTCCGTACCTGACGCCTCACGTAACAGCTCAGGATGAGAAGGACTCAGGTTCTTCAATAGGCAAGTATTTGCAGCGGCGAACAGACATAAGCATTGGAGATGCTTCTTGTCTGGATGCCGCTTTTTGATTCTCCATAACTTTTTTTACAGGAGGATCCTGACATGGCAAAAACTTATTCCTGGTGGGACGACAGACGGAACAATCCCATGACTATCACGAGAGACGTCGAGAAAGAGAAAAAAGAAGAAAACATTTTCGAGACGCCGAAATCCATCTACAACTATTTCGATTCGCAGCTCTTCGGGTGTGAAGAGTACAAGAAAGCTATGGCCACTGCGGTATGGTCGGCGCTTAAGCTGAGGACCAAAACAAACTTCCTCGTCATAGGTCCTTCGGGCTGCGGCAAGACCGAGCTCGCAAGAATCTTCGCGAAGGTTTACTACAACACGACCATCTTTGATGCGACATCGGCAACTCCGGTAAGTTACAAGGGCAATGTCACGATCTCGGAGAGTCTTCTCCAGGTCGATACCTCTGAGAATGCCCAGCCGCCGTGGGTCTTCATCGATGAGGTCGACAAAGCAATACTCAAAGATAAGGAGTGTGGTCCCATGATAATGAACGAACTCCTTAAGATGACCGAAGGCGGCAAACTCTATGTCGGACGCGACGAGCGCCACAGAGAACTCGTTGACACCTCAAAGGTCAACTTCGTATTTCTCGGTACGTTCTCAGCTTTGAAGAAGGAAAGGAAAAACTCGATAGGTTTTTCTGCCGGCACTGAAATAGTTTCTAAAAGCAGCCCGATTACACGTAATTCGCTTCACGAATCAGGCCTTATAAGCGATGAGTTCCTCGGAAGGATCAACGGCGGCATTCTCGAAGTCGAGCCGATGGATGAGATAAAAGCCGGAAAGCTCCTTGAAGACGAACGCTACAGCCCCATAAAGCGTCTCGAAAAGATGTACCGCATCAATATCGAGGTCACTGAAGAGAAGCGCCACGAGCTCGTCTCTATGACTTCAAAATACGGAGTCAGAGGCATCTACTCCGAACTTCAGAGCAGGATCAACGATGCGATATTTGAAGACTGCACCGTTAAGAATATTGTGATTTAAAGGAGGTTTCTTATGATTACTGTTTCTTTTGAGATCGATCAGGAAAAGGTCACTAAAGTCATGTTCGATACCGGCGAACTTACAGGTTTTGAGAAGCCTGCCACACTGAAAGCCGCTTTGGAAGAACTTACTGTTGAGAATACGGTCGTGACGTTTTCGAAAATGCACAAGGACTTTCGTATCTACGAAAACTTCAACGAAAGCGAAGTTACCGCGATCGCAGACGCCTGCAACAAGCTTTCATGCCTGTGGCAGTACGAATTTGTCCTAAACCCCGAATGTGATGACATGTGCGCACAAATGACGCCCCTGCAGCTTCTGGCAAATGCAATGAACATGATACTCGAGCAGCAGGAGATAATCGATTATCTTACGAACAAAAACAAAGGCAAACGCAAATAACACGCTGCGGACAATACTGATATAATATGGAAATCCGTGAGAGGCGGTTAACCGCATCTTACCGGATCTCATCTTAAATCAGAAACGGGCAACTGTAACATGAATATAAGAAAGTTTACGAGCATAATCCTAGCCGCTTCAATGACTGCGGCGCTTTTTGCGGGATGCAAAGATGAAGAGGTGACAACAGTTCCGACGACAGATCCTTCTGCCGTTCAGACTACTGAAACAACGGTGGAAACCGTTCCCGAGACAAGTGCAATTACTACTCACACTGCTGAAGAATACAGGACCGCAGGAGTTAACGAACTTAACTCCGTGCCGATCCTCATGTATCACAGAGTATACGACATGAAAAATGCCGATACGGAGTACACGGGCGGCAACGTTGACAAGGACGGATACAACAGAACATCCGAAGCATTTGAGGCAGACCTTCGAAGCTACTACGAGATGGGCTACCGCATGATGAGACTGACCGACTATGTCGACGGTTACATCGACGTTCCGTTCGGCTACAGCCCTCTCATCCTCACATTCGACGACGGCATCAGAGACGTTGTTCTTCAGGGCTGGAACGATGACGGCACACCGGTTTTCGATCCTTCATGCGCGATCGGAATCTTAGAAAAGATCAAGGCGGAATATCCTGACTACAACGTAACGGCCACATTCTTTGTCAACTCACAGCTTTTCGAGAACGGCGAAGAGAACGACAGAAAGATAATGAAGTGGATGGTCGACAACGGATACGATATCGGCAACCACACACGCGACCACGTAATACTCGGTGACTGCGATGCGGACGAGATCACAAAGCAGGTCGGAGCGATGTATAAAAAGCTCGACGAGATTATCCCGGGACAGTACGTAAACATCATTGCGCTCCCGTTCGGTTCGCCCGAGAAAATGGGTCCCGACAAGCCCCAGTACGACAGGATCTTCTCCGGAACATATGAAGGCTTCGAATACACGTCCAAGGCAGCCCTTCTTTGCGCATGGACGAGGTGCTATTCGCCTTTCGTAAGAGAATACGACAACACATGCTTAAGACGTATCAGAGGCTACGACAACGGCGGAAAAGACTGGGATATCGAGATGAACTTTGCCCAGCTCAACGACGGCAGGAGATACATCTCAGACGGCGATCCCAACACCATCGTATTCCCGTCTTCCGACAACAGCAGCGGAGACTGGCTTAAGACAACATACGGACACCAGGTAATTACGTACGATTAAACACCGGATGAAACAGGTAATAATAGACGGAAAAAATTTCTCTAATCTGGAAGGGTTCTTTAACGAGATTGAAAGGCTGCTTGCTCCAAACCACAACTGGAGGATACATGCTTTCAACACGGGCCATGTATGTTCTCTGACGATCAAGGAAGGAAAATAAAGGAAAAATGTCCGGCTACTTTTTTGACAGCAGAGATAAACAGAGTTACCCGGTATTCTGGATTTTGGGGAGCCTTGGCGGAGTGGGATTCGTCCTTTTGGGAGGCTTTTTAATATATTCGTTCTTAAACACGATCTCATCAGAACGTGATAACGGCATGCTGTACACCGGAATATTTTTTGCGATCCTGGGTGTACTTCTCTTAGCCGGTGTTATATACACACTGTTTCCACTTCCTAAAAAGCAGAAGTCTGTCAAAGAAAAAGAAGAACGCTAGAATAGAGCGATGCAGGAACTTCTTTAATGTGATTATTTTCCTTTGAATGTTATTATATTTGCATTGGCATTTATTTAACTAAAGGAGGATCTGTATATGGGCAATCTTGCTAGCGAGAATTCGGTTTGGCTTAAAGAGTACGTTAAGAGAGTCTCAGGCGCGAAGGCAAAGAGCGACAAGCAAAAGGGACCGATTATCCTTATCGTTATCCCGGTTCTTATCGGTGTTTTTATCGGCTTCACGATATACAACGGCGGCCTTAACGATCCTCAGACATTAAATACGATCAAGATCTTGGGCGGTATCGGAGGCGCGATCCTCGTGCTCGGCCTTATCCTTATCGCAGTAGGCAAAAAGAAGAACGTTACCACAAGAACAGAGACGAATCTCAACGAGCTTTTGAGAAGCGTTGACGAGGTAAAGGCATTTGACGCACAGATGGCTGAAGAGCCTGTTTTCGTTGTCGCAAACGATGCAAATAACTGCTTTGCAGCGACCAAGGATTATCTCTACAAGAAGTTCTCCGACCTGGGCAACGAGACATATACATTCGTAAGGCTCAAAGACATCGCTTCTCTTCATTTCCAGCTCCAGCTTACCAAAGGAGCAACAGGCAAGGATTACATTCTCGACTTCAGAGATGCAAACAACCAGGTTCTCCTTAACGGTTACGTAAGCGGAAGAGCAAAGCTCGACCAGCTCGCCGAATCCATGAGCTATGTGCTCGCAGGCGTCCGCATGGTTGAAGACGAGGCATCAGATTCGTAAGGAATGAGCAGCATGTCAGAAGATAAACTACAACGACAAGGACCCGTC
The DNA here is from genome assembly GCA_905234715.1 of uncultured Saccharofermentans sp. GTDB lineage: Bacteria > Bacillota > Clostridia > Saccharofermentanales > Saccharofermentanaceae > Saccharofermentans. The sequence continues at coordinate 12,102 of CAJOJI010000072.1, read as the reverse complement.
AATCAACTGCTGGTGACGGAGCCTCAAGATAACAGATACAGGACCATGCTATAATTCATTTATATATCTTTAGGGAATAAGGGGTGTATATATGTGGAATGCGAGACCGTCAGATCCTGACAGACCGGATCCGTTCGGCAGGAATCCGGCGAAGAGCGGTGAGGGAGCGTTTGTCGGCGAGTCCGACAAGTGTCCGTCATGCGGATCTAATATTTTCTACCGGCCTGAAGTGCAGGGAATGGTGTGCCGCAACTGCGGTAACATCTACCATCCGTCCACGCTCGAGAAGATGGGCTCTTTGGGCTACAGCATTGAGCACGACTACACAGGCGACAACGAGATCTCTGAAGACGACAAGAAACGTCATGAGATAGTGTGCGACAGCTGCGGTGCCGTCATGATCGCCGACGAGAACATGATGTCGACGATGTGTGCTTTCTGCGGTTCACCGGCGCTGATCACGAGAAGGATGACGAGGGAATTCAAGCCTGATTACATCGTGCCTTTCAAGATCGACAAAGAGACAGCAGTAAACAACATGAAGCAGTGGCTTGAGACCAGAAAGATGACGCCCAAGGGCTTCAAGACAAAGAGCCGTTTTACAAAGATGATGCCTGTCTATGTGCCGTTCTGGCTTTTGGACTGCGCTGTTAACAACGACATGTACGGTACAGGCATAATCCACACAGGCGATAAACCGATACTTAAGCCGCTCAGGGCTAATGCCAAGTTCTATGTAAAAGGCGTGCCTTTCGATGCTTCTATCAAGATCGCAAACAAGCTTATGGAAGCTATAGAGCCTTTCGATTACAGCGAAATGGTAAAGTTCGACAACAGATATCTGCAGGGTTTCTATGCCGACAAGTACGACCAGACTCCGATGGATATGATGGACAGGTTCATTAAGAGACTTAACATGATGTCTATGGACATGAACGGAACGATCGCCGCGAAATTTGACGATTACGATCCCAGCCCCGAAAAGAACTTCGTCTGGATGAACGAGGTCAGCATCAAGTATTGCCTGCTTCCCGTATGGTTCATGACCGTTGAGTTCGACGGCAGCACTTATCAGTTTGCGGTTAACGGCCAGACGGGCGAGGCGAGCGGCCAGGCGCCCACGACCGAAGCAGTCGACAAGCTCGACAGCCTCGTAAGATTCTCTAACAGCAAATGGAAAAAGGTTGCCGGAATTGCAGTCGCCGTTTTGCCGGTCTTTCTGGCATTCATCGCTTTTTCGGGAACAGCCAGCCGCTTCTGGTACTATGTGTTCCTGACTTTGAGTTTTATTGAAATAGCGCTTGTTGCTTTCCTCATTGTATTGGCAGTGATACGCAAGATCGGCGGCCGCACGTCGCACAAGATCCATGAGACCGTTGATGTGGTCAATGATTTCGACAAGGCACCGGGAATGGATTCATATCTCGATACAACACATAAAACGGAACTGAAAGTGGAAGACTATCGATTCCATCAAGACCTGGAATTTGAAGANNATTAAAAAAGAGGTTGTCAAACGACAACCTCTTTTCAATAACCCGTATTCAGATCGGTCAGGATTACTTCTTGGACTTCTTAGCCTTTGAGTTAACCTGATCCTTGAGTGCCTTACCAGCCTTGAACTTAGGAGCTGTGCAAGCTGCGATCTTTGTAGCAGCGCCTGTCTGAGGGTTACGGCCTGTTCTAGCAGCTCTCTTTGTTGTCTCGAATGTACCGAAACCTACGAGCTGAACCTTACCGCCGTTCTGGAGCTCATCACCAACTGTCTCGATGAAAGCCTTAACTGCAGCATCAGCAGCTGCCTTGGAAATGCCAGCCTTAGCTGCCATTGCGTCAACTAATTCCTGTCTATTCATGATAGATCCTCCAAAATAGTGAATTACTGTGCCTTTTATGCTCTTTCGCACAGGCACTGCGTTATTGTAAGGAACTTTTGTGATTTAGACAAGAGTTGAAATTAGGCGAATTTTGGTGTATTTGAAGCAAAAGCCCATATTTTTCAAGTTCTCCGGGTGTGCCAGAGGCCTGAACAGCCTGAAAACACTGCGTTTGAAGCGGTTTGACGCATCAAACACGCGAAAAACACTATTTGGGCATTTTTGGCCTTTGAAAACGCTTTTGAGAGCAAATTTTACTGCATTTCCGCACTCTGAACGGCCATCTGCTGCTTTTTGGCGCTGGATCTGGCATTTATCAGGACATATAACGGAATGATCAGTGAGATCAGGGCGCTGATTATGCCCAGAAACATGTTCATCGTGCTGTAATTATTCATAAAGAATGATACAAAAGGATCAAGATCACGCTTGGGCACATCGGAATTTACCATGTCTATTACCAGGGCCGTTGATGTAAAGGCGTAGGAGAAGCATGTAAAGATATAGAAGAAGATCCTTAAGAGCCATAAATACGGGACAACCTTCTCTTTTTTGCGGAACTTAAACAGAACAATGATTATGATCAAGCTTGAAATGGTAGTTGAGATCAGAGAAACAGCAAGGTTTCCGAGATTTAGCAGATAACCTGTGTCAGATCCCCATGTTTTATGGCTGCTGAAAATACGGTTGGATAAGAAAGTCAGCCCCAGGGTCAACACCGGGAGCAGAAACATCGGGATATAGATGAATTTCTTGCCGTAATTCTTATGTATAAAACGGCATATGAAGTATGCTGCGGCCAGGCTCAATGCCAAGGTTATTATTGTCCTGGAATATTGGAACCCATATATTTCCTTTACGCTTAAGACGTGCAGCAGGGAACCGGAGATAAATCCCATTATAGTATTTATTGCTGACAACATGGTCGCAATGCCCCAAGGCCTTGTGGACTTGGTCTTGCTTACGGCGATAAGTATTCCGATAACAACACCTGCAATTGCTGAACCATATCTTATGATTTCATATACCCAAGTGAAAAATGCAGATAACAAGTCAACACCCATATTGATCTATACCCCTAATTATTTCCTTTTTCCGGAAAGAATTATACCATATGCGCTACATCTTAACGCTGCCGAGCTGCACGCCTTCAACGATGTGCTTTGACAGAAAAAGGAATGCGATAACGAGCGGTACCGTCGAAACGAACATCGGTATTATGCTCTCGCCCAATGCGTAGTTAAGGCGCAGGACGACAGGAAGTGTCATCTTTGTTTGCTTCAGGAGAAGAACCACAGGGAGGAAAGCGTCATTCCAGCTGCTTGCCATGGCGAAGATTGCCTGCGTGGCGATGGCCGGTTTAAGAATCGGCAGGATGATCTGATTGAATATCCTGAATTCGCCGGCGCCGTCCAGTCTTGCGGATTCTATCAGCTCTTTCGAATATACCGACTCCAGATACAGTCTCATGAAAACGACCGATACCGGAGAGGCAATCGAGGGGAGTATGAAGACGATGAGCGTGTTGTTCAGATGGAATTTGTAGGCCAGCTGAACGAAGCCCGCCGTGGCAACAATCGAGGGGATCATCATGAGGGCCAGAATGAAGTTGCTGAATATCTTTTTGAGTTTCCAGTTATATGAAGTAATGGCATGTGCCGTCAGTGCTGAAAAATAGACGTTCAGTATCGTGCTGGATACGGTAACTATTACGGAATTTATGAAGCCTAAAACTACTCTCGTACTGAAGAACTCTCCGAGCTGCTTGATTCTTTTGGGAATTATCTTAAGCACTCTTGTGGGGTTATCCGTACGGAATCCGGTGAATTCGATGAGCAGGGTTATAAAAGGCGACATAGCCACAAACACAAGCACTATCGATACTGCGTACACGATTATCTTGAGCCTGAAGTCATTTTTTCTGACCGTCGAAATGTTTATTCCGTTTTCCCCCAAATCGGTCTCCCTCGCATTGTCTGCAAAATGTTGTCGGTCCGACTTAAATTCAATTCTATTTACAACGCCAGCACCTGTCAAATATTTCTGTTATTTACGCTTTTTGTACTATATAATATTTTTGGTCAGGATAATTGCCGTGCCCGAAAAGCATGGCGGATGGGGATCTATGGGAAAAAGCAAATCGATAGACAGGCACTATAACAAGTGGGGATATATTTTCGCAATTCCCTTCGTTGTTGCATTCCTCATTTTCCATCTGTGGCCGATGGGCGAGACATTTTATTTTGCATTCTGTGACCTGAAGCACACGACCGTATTAGACGATCCGGTGCTGCTTACCTCAAAAGGCCTGCCCTGGTATAAGAATTTCGCTGATCTTTTTAAGACATCGACATTTCCCATATCCATGAAGAATACTTTTTATTTCTGTATCTGCCAGACAATTCCGGAATGGATACTGGCATTCTGGCTTGCTGCCATGATGACCGACAGAAGACTTAAGGTAAAGGGCAGAACAACGTTTAAGACGGCATTCTTTTTCCCGAATCTCATGACGGGAACAACATTGGGTTATCTTGTTTTGGGAAACATAATCGCATTCGTCGGAACAACAATTTCGTATTCGCTCATCGCAGCTTCAATGAACGGTTTCGGAGTAACAGAACATGACTTTGAATTCTTCATGTCGGAGCGTTTCATAATTGTAGTGGTCGGCATTTTCGCGCACTACGGAATAACATTCATCTATGCGGTTACGGGCATGACGAGTATCCCGCTTGAGATCTTTGAAGCAGCTGAAATGGACGGATCTTCAAGGCTCAACACATTCTTCCGCATAACGCTTCCGTGCATGCGCCCGATTCTGTTCTTTATCGCTGTTCTTTCCGTTGTTGACGGACTTGCGATAAGCGACATCCCGGCCATGATGTCCAATCCATATGATGTCATGCGAACGAATCTTACGATGATGACATTTCTCCAGAACATACTTGGAATGGGAAATGCATACGACAGGGCGTCCGCGTTCTGCCTCATTCTTCTTGCAATGTCCGCAGCCATCTCGGGTATCATATATTTCGTGCTGATCAGAGACAGATACGATGCCAAGCTCAAGAGACTTAACCGCAAAGCCAAAAGGGAAGAACATAAACGACATCAGGCAGGAATACGGTGAGTTTTGTGATATAAAGATCAATGAAGACGGTTCAGGTTATGCTGAATATGAAACGGAAAACCTTGTCGGTCACAGTGTCGTGATCGAAGACGATGTTTTCCGTATGGATTTTGATTCAACAGGTAAGATAATACATATAGATTCACATGGGCCCGTGGGAGGTTAAAAACAGGTTATATGGAGATAAAAACCACGAAAAAGGTTGTTGCCGTAATGATGGCGATCATGCTTCTTCTTTGTACCGGGTGCTTTTACCGGTATGGCAGATGTGTTTATCACTGCAATCCCAAAAACAGTCTGGGATTTAAGGCCGCATACCTCAGAGGTGATCACATTACATTTACATTCGATGAAGAATATGCTTTCCAGGAAACCGGCTGGCCCAAGTTTACAGGCATATTTAAAACCGGCGAATTTCCCAGCCAGTGGCGTTTTTATCTCATCATGGACCGAGGCGAATATCTGGTCCAGGAGTCAGATAATATTACCGTTGACACTGAGAACATGACGATAAGTTTTGACAAGGTTGGAGCAACAACATACGATGTCAGAGGCTTTACTATTTCTACAGGCGGTGAAAGCTGGTCGATTGATTTCGATAAAGGAGTTATCCGTGAATGGTATATGGGCGGAGAAGTGGAGACATATGTCACGCAGCACCACGATTCTAAAGATGACTTCTGGTATCCTGTTGAGACCCTTAATAACTACTACCCGATGACAGAATCTTAATAATCTATTTGTGAGCTGTTGCCATGAACCTGATTGAGATAAAAGACATTAACGCTCCTGAGATGGACGTGTTTGCCCGGCTTACCGAACGCGAGCTCCGCACGATGAATGAACCTGAAGAAGGAATATTCCTTGCAGAGAGTGCGAACGTGATCCTGCGTGCAATAGAAGACGGATACGAACCTCTTTCCATGCTTGTGGAAGAAGGCCGTCTTGAAGTTGAGGCGGGACCTGTTCTCGATGCCATCGAAAAGTACTGCGGCAACTATGTCAAAGAATCTCTTCCGGTCTATATTGCAGGGCGCGACGTCGTTATAAATCTTACGGGACACACTCTTGTGCGCGGACTGTGGATGACGCTCAAGAGAAAACCTGAAATTTCTTTGGAAGATTTCTTCAAGGATAAAAAGCGCATTGCAGTTATGGTTGACGTTACGAATCCCGCAAACGTCGGTGCGATATTCAGATCTGCAACGGCGCTGGGGATGGACGGTGTTCTGCTGACGCACGCGTCTGTTGATCCGCTTACGAGACGTACGGCAAGAACGAGCATGGGCACTGTCTTCCAGATTCCGTGGGCTCAGTTGTCGCTTGAAGATTCTGATAATTCTTCTCTGATGAACATACTTAATTCGCACGGATTTAAGACCGTTGCGATGGCATTGACCGAGGATTCCACAAGCGTCGATAATGACGACATCCGCGCCAATGAAAAGGTTGCCGTACTGCTCGGTACTGAAGGAACGGGACTTCCCAAAAACGTTATCGCTGCATGCGATTACCGCGTCATGATCCCCATGTATCACGGAGTCGATTCACTTAACGTTGCAGCTGCCAGCGCTATAAGTTTCTGGGAACTGATGAAGAAGTAGATGCAACAAATCCTTTAATTTAACTGTATTTAGGTCAGTTAAGAAATTAACGGGGGACTTGTTATGAATACTAAATCCAGGAAGATCATCTGCGGCCTTTTGACTGCCGCTTTAGCCGTTTCTGCTTTTACGGGATGCGGAGCGAAAACAAATACCGATACGGAAACTAAGAAAACAACTTCTGCCGCTGTCTATGCAGATAACGGACCTGATATCTGTGAGCCTGCCGAATATCATGTTGTCGACGTCAGCAATAAAGATATCTTCGAGACGGGTTACTATTCCACGCAGGCTGAATTTGAATACGGCGAATATTCAAGCCATACGGTATATTTCGGCAGATGGGCAGACTTTGAGATCAACTGGTATGTTTATGTTCTTGATGAGGAAGTTAAGGATCTCGAAGAACTTAAGGAAATGGAGCCTTCCGTCGTAAACAAGGGCGAAATGGAAATCGCACCCGGACAGTGGATCTACGTATATTGCGACTGCAATTCCGCTACTGCCGATGAGCCTTCCATAGGCACTTTCGGAGGCAGTTATTTCGGAGCATGAAGCCCTAAAAAGCGCAGATTCAGCCATTGTTTTCACACAATATTGTTGTCGTTTTGATGCCGATACGAAGTTAATTTGAAAAAACACTAATCTAACCTGTATACAGCAAAGGAGGTTGGATTTATGTGTGACGAGATCATCAACAATCAGACAAATGCCAACAGTTGTTTTGATATTAATGCCACATTGGTCATCAAACAGGATGCCATTGTTAACAACGTAAAATACATAAAGGAATCTACCGGAGCTAAGGTTATCGCGGTAGTAAAAGAAAACGGCTACGGTTTGGGAGTCGCCAATCTTTATAACATAATCAAGGATCAGGATATCTTCATGTATGCCGTTACGGCACCCTGTGAGGCTGTCGCACTTCGAAAAGAAGGATGTGAGACTGATATCCTCATGCTCACACCGATATTCGATTTCGGCGAACTTCTTTCGATGGTAAACAACGATGTCGTTATCGCATTCGGTGACAGCAGACAGATACCCGAACTGATGTATATCTATGAGCTCACGGGCAAAAAGCCGAGAGTGCATATCCAGATCGATTCGGGACTCGGCAGATATGGTTTTAATCTTGACGATATTCCGAACCTTAAGAGATATAAGGAATACCTCTCGATCGAAGGCTGTTTTACGCATCTTGCGGGAAGCGTCAACAACTACAGAAGAAGCGTTGAGAAGCAGGTATGCGTTTTCAATGTCGCGCTCGAAAGAATAAGAGCATCAGGCGTTGATACGGGAATCACCCACGTGGCAAATTCCATGGCTGCAATGGAGTTCGGTTCTTTAGGTTTTGATGCAGTCAGAGTAGGCAGCGCGATCCTGGGCAAGACACCGTGCAAGGAAGGCCTTGAGGAAGCGGTATGGCTCGAATCAAAGGTCTTCTCGATATACAACAGGCTTGAGGGTGAGCACATCGGATACAGCGGTGAAGCTTATCTCAAAAGAGACAGCTCCCTTGCGGTCGTCAGGATCGGAACGGGATGCGGAGTAGGTCTTATACAGAAGGGACCGATGGATTATACGTTCGGAAACTTTGTTAAGAATATGTTTAAAAGGATCACGGATGTTCCTGAACTGAGCGTCTGGATCAACGGCAAGGAAAGTCCTGTAATAGGCAGGATCGGTGTATCGCACATGACCGTCGATGTCACCGAGAACGGCGTCAGGGAAGGCGACACGGTAAAGGTCCAGGTAAACCCTCTGTACGTGCATCCTTACGTCGAGAGAATGGTCATCTGAATAAATGAAAGGATAATGGGAAAATGAAAAAGACAGCAGAAAACATAGTAACAAAACTGGCAGAAAAGATTCCTGAATTCTTTTGTTTGGGGATCATTATGGAGACAGACATGCAGCAGTTTGCGCCGCACCCGGCTTTATTCGACTGCGTCCCTGGAGATCTTTCTGAAGAAGCTGACTGTGAAAGGTATGCAAGCTAAGCATGTCAGGACATCTGCGACAGCCTGGGAAACCTGGATTCCGGGCAGCCCGAAAAAAATACTTGCCAGAAGCAGCACGGGAATAAAGCAAAGTCCGTTTCGTAGTGACGACAGGAAAGTCGCATTGAATTTATAACCGATGCTCTGGAACATCATGTTGCTGCATACCTGGAAAGGCACGAAAAATAATCCGATGCACTGCGCGTGAAGAGTGGGGATTCCGATCGTGATTACGTTAGGGTCATCCCTGAAACTCTGAATGAAGAAGCCGGCATTGAAATAAACAAAAACAGATGCGATGCCGAGAAGTAACGATCCGAAGGCCAGCGTGAAAAAGAATCCCTGACGCACGCGCTTATATTTCTTAGCGCCGAAGTTGAATCCTGCGACAGGCTGAAAACCCTGGCCGATTCCGAGCGCAGCGCTGAAGATGAACATGCTGACTTTATTTGCGATTCCCATTGCGGCGATGGCAGCGTCACCATACACACCGGCGGCGTTGTTGAGGACCATTGTCGATATGCTCGCAAGTCCCTGTCTTGCAAGGCTCGGCAGGCCCGTGGTAATTATGTTCCAGATCGTTGCTTTGTTGAACGTCGTATATTTGAATTTGAGCGAAGTCTGCGTCTTTTTCCTAATGAACATCGTAAGGAGCAGGAACCATGAAACATACTGGGATATTGCGGTTGCAAGGCCGGCACCTAAGATTCCCATATTCATCTTCTTCATGAAGAGAACGTCTAAAAAGATGTTCAGGATGCCGCCCGAAGTAAGGCCGATCATGGCAAAGAACGCGCGTCCTTCGTATCTTAAGATGTTATTCATTACGCAGCTCGATACAAGCGCGGGAGCGGCGCAGAGAATGCATATCGCATATGTTTTCGCATAAGGGAGAATGGTGTCGGTACTGCCCAGAAGACGCATGAGAGGCGTGAGAAAAATGCTGCCTAAGACCATCATGCCGATTCCTGAGAACAGAGCAAGATAAAAACCCGTTGCCGAGTAATTTTTCGCGCTGTCGATATCTTTCTCGCCGAGCTTGCGGCTGATTATGCTTCCGCATCCGTGACCGAACATGAATCCAATCGCCTGAAGTATTGCCATGAGGCCCATTACAACGCTGGTGGCGCCGCTTGCGGACGTGTTGATCTTTCCGACAAAGTAGGAGTCGGCCATGTTGTAGATGGTGGTGACGAACATGCTGATCATGGTCGGAAAGCCGAGGAATAAGATAAGGAGCGGCACCGGCCACTTTGTCATCCTCTCATATTGTGAATTGTTTTTCGGCATTATCACAAAACAGCTTTCATTCTCTTTATCGCTTCCTTAAGTACGCTCCTGGGGCAGGCGACGTTTACCCTTATGAAGTTTTCTCCGCCAAGCCCGAAAAAGCTTCCTTCGGAAACTCTTACATGCGCATCTTTAAGGAGCTTCATCGCAAAGTTCTTGTGCGAAGAACAGTCGATCCAGACAAGATATGTTCCTTCGGGTTCCATCATTACGAGGTCCGTATTTTTAAGTTCTTCGCGCAAAAGAGCGACATTGCCTTCAATGTATTTCAGGAGTTCATCAAGCCAGGAAGCACCGTATGTATAAGCGGCTCTTGTGGCTTCGATGCCCATCTTGTTAAGTCCGAAAGCGCCTGTGGTAAGGGCTTCCTTGTCTATCTTTTTGAGAACATCCTTATTTGAAGATACGATGTTTGCGGCCTGGATGCCTGCAATGTTGAATGTCTTTGTGGGTGCTGTGAGCACAACGCAGTTGTCGCCTGCGATCTTTGCCATCGGGATGTGCCTGTTGCCGTAAAGCGTAAGGTCAGAGTGAATCTCGTCGCTTACTATGAAGACGCCGTGCTTTTTGCAGATGTCAGCTACAGCTATGAGTTCATCTTCTGTCCAGACCCTTCCGCCCGGATTGTGGGGAGAGCACCAGATGAGGAGTTTGACGTCATCTTCGACGATCTTTTTCTCCATCTCTTCAATATCGACTTCAAAGCGGCCGTTTACGATCTTCAGCTGCTCTATGGTGAGCTTTCTTCCGTTACCTTCCACACAGCGTCTGAAGGGGCCGTAGACGGGCTCGAAGATCATGACATGGTCGTTGTCGTTTGTAAGCACGCGGACTGCGTAGGAGATAGCCAGGACGACGCCGGGGAGCTTGATGAACTGATCGCTTGTAAATTCCCAGTCAAATCTGGTCTTAAACCAGTTTATGACCGCATCGTCGTAGGATTTGTCAGCTTCCGAATAGCCGTAGACCCCGTTTGAAGCCACATGGACCAGCTCGTCAATGACTTCCGGCGGGCTTTTGAAATCCATGTCAGCGACCCATAAGGGGATGAGATCGTCTATTCCGTTGATCTTTTCGTATTTGATGTCGTCAGGAGTATTCCTGTTAACTATGCTGTCAAAATCGTACATCGTCATATTCTCCCAGACTCTATTATATCCAAACTGCGTCAGAGTGTTCGAGATAATCTTTGAAAGAAAATGTATAATATAAATACTGCACCCGGTGTATATGAGGGCAGGCCATGCTGTGATTGATATGTTAAAGGTATATACGTTATGGGAAAGACATTGAAAAAAGGCGATACGGTTACGATCTATTTCGGCGACAGCATGCGTAAGCTCCTGCGTAAGAATCTCCGCAAAAAGAACACATACTTTGTAGATTACATAGTCCTCTCCGTTGAAGGCGACATGCTCACGGTAATCCCCAATGCAAAAGTTACCGAAGAGGAGATCCCTTACGAGTTTTCGGGCATATGCATCGTAAAGAACGACAGACATTTACTTTCCGAAGGCGAACTCGACATGCTGCGCAATTCAAGCAAGAGCGAGCTCTACCTTTTCGCGGAAGAACATGAATATAATCCCAAGGAATTCAAGGAAGCATTAAAGCCGTTCCGCAAGGCCGGCAAAAAAGACGATTGATAATACACGCGTTTCGGAGGAACATCTGATATGAAAAAGAAGATAGCGGTGTTCACTACAGGATGGGGTTCTGAGATCTTAAGTCAGTTCCTCACCGGTATGGAAAATGAACTCAAGAACGAGCAGACAGATATATTCCTGTTCCTTTGCTATCCTGCTTATATCGATAACGACGCCAAGAAAACAGGCGAGATGAATATCTTCAATCTCCCTGATCTTCATGACTTTGACGGTACGGTCATTTTCGCGAGCGGGCTGGATTACCAGGACCGGATCGACAACATTATCGCAAGAAGCGATGAGGCCGGCATCCCCGTAATCATTCAGGGCAACAGAAGAGAAGGCATCAGCTTTGTAGGCTCCGACAACAATCAGGCTATAAGAGACCTCTGTGCGCACGTAAGAGACGAGCACGGCGCGAAGACAATATCATTCATCGCCGGCACCAGGGATTCGCACGATTCGGAATTGAGAGTCGAAGCAGTACGCAATTATCTCAAAGAGAACAACTGTGAAGACGACCTCGTTGAAGTCTTCTATACGGACTGG
>CAJOJI010000071.1 GCA_905234715.1 uncultured Saccharofermentans sp. | reverse complement strand
TTGCTTCTGCAAGATGCGCAAATGCTCATATCGACGGTGTTGAGCTGGTTGAACTTGCGTATAAGGTTTTCTGCGAGAACATAAAACTCAACGGGCTGAAAGAACGCATAACTGCATATAACTGCGATCTGCGTGAGCTTCCTCAGGAGATAAAGAACAAAGCTTACGACGTGGTATTCATGAACCCTCCGTTTTACGACGGAACTAAAGGTTCGGTTACAGATACGAGTGTTAAGTCTTTGCATGAATCATCTGCAAGGTTTTCTCATGAGGGAGGACTTGAAGATTTTATTCAGGCGCAGTCTTTAAGGACAAGAACGAGCGGAGGCTATGCGGTGATGTGCATCAGCCCTGACAGGGTCCCCGAGTGTTTTTCGCTTTATGAGAAATACAAGATCACACCCGTGCGTCTTCTTACTGTTCATGCGAATGCCGGCAAGCCTGCATTCCTTGCACTGATAGCAGGAAAGAAGGGCGCGCCTAATGCAGAGTTTAAGGTACTGCCGCCTCTTTTTATCAATGAAGAAGGTTCACAGGCTCTGACAAAAAGAGCCATTCACATATACGAGGAGGAACATGACGATTGCTTTATCTAGTCGGAACACCTATCGGAAATATTGACGACATGTCGCCCAGAGCATGCGAAGTGCTTAAGAGCGTAGATGTTATTGCATGTGAAGATACACGAGTTACGGGCATTCTGCTCTCACAGCTCGGTATCAACGGCAAGCGCCTTATCGCATATCACGAACACAACAAGGCTGCCAGCGGAAACGGCATTCTCGACATGCTTAAGCAGGGCCTTAATGTTGCTGAGGTATCAGATGCCGGCATGCCTGCGATAAGTGATCCCGGTGCCGATCTTGCATCTCTTGCTGCAGCAAACGGAATAGAAGTAAGCGTCATTCCCGGACCTTCAGCAGTTACAGCCGCTTTAAGCATTTCGGGGCTTGATACAAGATATTTCCACTTCGAAGGCTTTTTGCCGTCTGAAGGCTCCAAGAGGAGAGAGCGTCTTAAGGCTCTGACGCTGATAGGGGAGACCATTGTTCTTTACGAGGCTCCGCACCGCCTGAAGAAGCTTCTTGATGAGCTGGTTGAAACGGGATTTGCTGACAGCCGTATCGCTTTGTGCCGTGAGCTTACAAAGAAATACGAAGAAGTCCTCAGGATGACGGTTTCTGAAAGCGTTGAATACTATAAGTCCAACGAGCCGAGAGGCGAATTCTGCATCTGCCTTGAACCTCTAGAGCAGAAGAACATGGTTGCCGCAGGAGACGGCGCAGAGCTTATAGCTCTCCTGAAAGCAAAGGGCATGTCTTCGAAGGATATTGCTTCTGTTGTATCCGAATACACGGGAATGCACAAGAAGGAAGCATATAAGATCGCATCTGAAAGCTGAGTTTATTGCACCTGCTGCGCAATTAGCCGTCAAGGGACGCTGACGCTTGAACCCTTGACTGCATGCTTGCAGGTGCTATTTGGTGTTCAAGGCGGGTTTATGCCCGCCTTTCATCAAAGATGACAGGCCTATTCTTGAAAACTCGCGGATAAATAACTATAATCTTTTAATTACGCGCTCCTATTAAATAATATATGCGCGAGGAGGAACATCATGGAATCTAAGAAATTCTACATCACGACACCGATCTACTATCCGTCGGGCAATCCGCATATCGGACATTGCTATTCGACTCTTGCTTGCGATGCTATCGCCAGAATGAAGCGAATGCAGGGCTATGATGTAATGTTCCTTACAGGTACTGACGAGCATGGTCAGAAGATCGAGAAGAAGGCTCTTGAGATGGGCACAACTCCTAAGGCTTATGTTGACGACATCGTTGCCAACTTCAAGAAGCTTTGGGCAACAATGGGCATCAAGTACGACAGATATGTCAGAACAACTGATGACTACCACATCAAGACCGTTCAGAACATGTTCGAGAAGCTCTATAACGACGGTTACATCTACAAGAGCGAATATAAGGGCAAGTACTGCACACCCTGCGAATCTTTCTGGACAGAGAGCCAGCTCGTAGACGGCAAGTGCCCTGACTGCGGAAGAGACGTTATCGAGGCATCCGAAGAGGCTTATTTCTTCAAGCTTTCACAGTTTGGTCCCAAGCTTAAGGAACTCCTTTTGGATCCCGAGAGAAACTTCCTTGAGCCTAAGTCCAGAGTAAATGAGATGATCAACAACTTCATCGAACCCGGTCTGCAGGATCTCTGCGTATCCAGAACAAGCGTTAAGTGGGGAATCCCCGTAACATTTGACGAGGGCCATTATGTATACGTTTGGATGGACGCGCTTACAAACTATATCTCTGCATTGGGCTTCATGAATGATACTTACAACGACTATGAGAAGTACTGGCCTGCAGACATGCATGTAATGGCGAAGGAGATCGTAAGATTCCATTCGCTCATCTGGCCTGCATTCCTCATGGCATTGGGTGAACCCCTTCCTAAGAAGATTTACGGCCACGGCTGGATCACATTCGACGGCGGCAAGATGAGTAAGTCCAAGGGCAATGTTATCGATCCCTTCGTTCTCTGCGAGAGATACGGCGTTGATGCTCTGAGATATCACCTCTTAAGAGAGATGGTATTCGGTTCTGACTGCCCTTATTCAAATGAGCAGATGTTCTCAAGGATCAATTCAGACCTCGCAAACGATCTCGGCAACCTTGTATCCAGAACGGTTGCAATGGCTATCAAGTATTTCGACGGAACACTTCCTGAAGAGAAGGAATTCACAGATGCTGATAACGAGCTTCTTGAGCAGCTTGACGCTCTTCCGGACTTCGTCGGAGAGACATTCGAGACAATGCGTTTCTCTGAAGGCCTTGCAAAGATCTTCAGCGTTATCGCAAGAGCTAACAAGTATATTGACGAGAATGAGCCCTGGAAGCTTGCAAAGGATGATTCAGCTAAGCCGAGACTTGCTGCAGTTCTTTACAATCTCCTTGACTGCATCAGACGTGTTGCAATTCTCCTTGAACCCGTAATGCCTCATACTTCTCCCAAGATCTATGAGCAGATCGGTGCTGACGCTTCCAATACAACATGGGAGTCAACAAAGTTAAGACACGCTCTTGCTGCAAACGTAACAGTTACAAAAGGTGACGTTCTCTTCCCGAGAATTGACATCGATAAGGAAATCGAGGAACTCAATAAGATGTTCCCTTCAGAAGAAGAGAAGGGCAAGGATCTTGAGCCTTTGAAGCCCCTTACAAAGTTCGATAACTTTGCTGCTCTGGACCTCCGTGCCGTTAAGGTTCTCTCCTGTGAGAAGGTTGAGAAGTCCGATAAGCTCCTTAAGTTCAAGGTCGATGACGGATTCGGCGAGAGACAGGTGCTTTCAGGCATTGCTAAGTACTATAAGCCTGAAGATCTTATCGGCAAGACACTTGCGATGATCGTTAACTTAGAGCCCAGAAAGATGATGGGACTTGAGAGCAACGGCATGATCCTCTCCGTTAAGTACGGCGACGGCTACCGTGTTGTTGAGTTCGATGATTCCGTTCTGCCGGGTTCAGATATCTCCTAAAGACCGTGAGAGAGCCCGTCTACTACAGCGGAAGCGCCGAGTTCTTTGATACTCACGCGCATATCTACGACAGGAAATACGCAGACTGTAACACCACCGTGGAAGATATCCTGCAAAGATGCAGGGCTTCCGGTGTTACAAGTATGCTTATCCCCGCTGACAGTGAAGAGACATCAAGACTTGCTGTTGATATGGCAGTCAAGTACGACAGTTTTGAAGGCATTACTCTGTATGCTTCCTGCGGTGTCCATCCGCATGAGGCAAAGTCTTACACTGAAGATACTGAAAAGTATTTAAGAGATTGTCTTGAGAACCGTGAAGCGAAGAAGATCAGGGCATTAGGCGAGATAGGTCTTGATTATTACTATGATCTTTCCGAGCGAAGCGTACAGAGGGTTGTTTTCGAGAAGCAGCTCGAGCTTGCTTATGAATACGATGTCCCGTTCATTCTTCATGAGAGGGATGCCACGGGCGACTGTCTGGATATCCTCAGACGCTTCTACAAAGAGGGGAGACTGAGAAGCCTTCCCGGAGTATGCCACTGCTGTTCATGCTCGTTAGAGGCCTCTCAGGAGCTTATTAAGATGGGTTTCTACATAGGTTTTGACGGACCGCTGACTTTTAAGAACAATAAGAAGACGCCTGAAGTGGCTCTTAATACGCCGTGGGACCGTATCGTGATAGAGACTGACAGTCCTTATCTGACACCCGAACCCAACAGGGGACTCATAAACGAGCCCTGTCATGTGGCGTATGTTTGCGGAAAGCTTGCAGAGATAAAGGGCGTAACTATTGAAGAAGCGGCTCAAATAACCTATGATAACGGCAATAAAATATATGGAGTGAATTAGTATGCAGAAGAAGTCTGATGTTTTTCTGGTAATTATTACGATAATCCTTGTCGGTGTTCTTATCGGAGGATTTATCTACGACAGGAACAGCGCGCTGCTCGCAAGAACAAATTATTTCCCTATCAACGAAGACCAGAATCTTGAGGTCGTGAAGATGGAAAAGGCGGGTTTCCTTTACATGCGTTCAGGATATCAGGCCAAGATCCGCATCAAGAACGGTGCAGCCGATCACTATATAGTTGAGATCGCCCAGACATACGGCGGTCAGGGACGTTTGTTTGACTACGCACAGTACCAGGAATACTCTGCCGACGTTCTTGCAAAGGCAACTCTTAAGCCTAATCCGGCGCAGGATTCATTTGTTTGGGTACTTGGTGTTCCGTTAAGCCCGACAACCACTGAAAATATCGTATATATTATTTCGGTTGAAAATGACGGAGCATATTTATACATGTATTATTCAAGAAAATAAAACTCATTAATGCAAAAAACAGAGCAGCTTCCGGATCAGATCTGAAAGCTGCTCTTTTTATTTGGGTTATCTGTATCTGTTAAGCGTAACCTATATTGAACCAGAAGTTTGCACCGGAATCGGTATAGTAGCCTGTATTTACTGCCAGGTCATCGTCAAATACATAAATGGAGTCTTGAATAGTTTCCTGATCGACTTCTTCAGTAGGTTCGCCGTATATTCCGTTAAGAATATCTACATAGGTTTCATAGTATGTACTATAGATTTCCTCGGTGTCGGACGGCGATGCAAATCCGCCATACTCGATTCCGATATACTCAACGCGGTCCTCATCTTCATAAGCCTGAATGTTTATCTGGGTGAATTTAACGCCTTCTACTATGATGACTACGTTGTAAATGTAATTGGGCTTGCCTTCGTAATTTGTGGTTTCATAAACGTCGTCGTGAAGTTCTATGCCGAAGAAACTTTCAAGCTGTGATTCGGCATAAGAAGCAGATTCTCCTACACAGTCGGTAAACAGGTCGCAGACTTCTTCCAGTGAGCACTCCGGGATCGGTGTCGGAGTAGGTGTAGGAGTGGGTGTTGATGTCGGGGTGGGGGTAGGCTCGGTTGTCTCGGCAGTCGTTTCAACGATCTCTTCAGTCGTGACTGCTGGTTCCTGATCAGTCGGTGTGTTGTTTTTGGCACATGAACATACAGACATGATCAATGTAAGAACAAGAACGACAGATAAAAAACGGACCCTTTTTTGCATAGTTACCTCCATTGACAAGATTTTATATAAAGAGTATATCATCAGAAACCGCTTGTTTTCGGGCTGTTTTACTGATTTTGAATAATGAGTTCAGTAATTCGAAAAATAGTTATTGACATATCTTCGGTATTTGTTTTATAATTCATTCGCGCTTTGAGAAAAGCGTGGCTAACGGAAGCTTAGCTCAGCTGGGAGAGCATCTGCCTTACAAGCAGAGGGTCACAGGTTCGAGCCCTGTAGTTTCCACCAATGGTACGGCGCAGTAGTTCAGCCTGGTTAGAATGCCAGCCTGTCACGCTGGAGGTCGAGGGTTCGAGCCCCTTCTGCGTCGCCATTAACTTTAGGCCGGATACTTTAATAGAGTGTTCGGCCTAATTCTTGCTCAGATAGCTCAGTCGGTAGAGCAGGGGACTGAAAATCCCCGTGTCGGCAGTTCGATTCTGTCTCTGAGCACCAAAGACTTTAGGAAACTCTTTCTTTTGTTTATGGTATTCAAAAGAAAGAGTTTTTGACTTATAGGAGAGATTTTGATGACAGTCAAGAAACGTCTTACACCGGCTCTTGCCACTCTGTTGTTCCTTTTATCGGGAATAGCATGTCAGGTCATCGTCATTAAGATCTTTCCATATGCTGTAGGAGCGCCTCTTGTAGAGGATAATGCCTATATCCTTACGAGGATCATGGAGATCTATCTGATAATTCTCTCGCTCCTTTTTGCAGCATTCACCAAGTTTGAGATCCACTTCGAGTGCTTTAAGCCTGCAAAAGACAAGCTTAAGAACGATCTTATCATCAGCGGTATTATGTGTGCTGCTCTTTTCGTGATCCTTATCGTAATCCGTCTGGTACAGAACCAGATCGATCCTGAGGTAGCGGCAAGACCCTGGTTCGGCGGACTTTATCTCGGAACATACATGCGCTGGTTCTATCCTTTCAGCGCTATCCTTCAGGAACTCTTTGTAAAGGGTATCGTTGAGGACAACATCACAGCATCCTGCAAGAAATACAATAAGCATTTCTCAATCTGGATGACGGCTCTTTTCTTCTTCGTTCTTCATATGGGTTATGAGCTCCCGATGATGTTCGGTGCGGCTGTCCTTTGTGTCGTAACGGGTTATCTTTATGAGAAGAACAAGTCCGTATGGGGCAGCATTCTCATTCATTTCATGATCGGTTTTGTACCGAAGATCATTGGCGTTACAAGGTAAACACCCCGATTTAGCTTAACAATGTTACAAAGCCTGTAATTTCAACATATTACAGTTTGTTGACATATTCTTTTTGCGTGGCTTTGATTTAAAAACCTTATGCTATACTCCAAAATATTAAAGTCAGAGAAAATTGCTATTTTTAGATGTGACTTGAGGTGTTTATGGAGTCAGACAATATTGCTAAGTTTAAGGAAATAGTTGCAGGTCTCTCGCCCGAAAAGCGAAAGGAGATCTATACCCGCATGAAGGGTATGTCCAAGGATGAGGCTATGGTTGTCATCAACCGTATGGTCGAGATATCCGAGCAGCGCAAGATCGAGATTACAGCAAGACCCAAGGTGCTTGCCGGAAGCGGCCGTGTTGACGATGTTCGCGGAACTGATTACGAAGTCCGCACACCGCGCACCTGGACTGACAGACGTGAATCCGATGACAATAAGATCGAGATCGTCAAAAACCCCAGAACAAGAACAGCTAATCCCAGTTCATACAGACCTGCACAGCGCCCGATCAAGAAGGCCGAGCCTTCTGTAGCAAGAGCGGGAAGAGAGCAGGTAGCAAGACAGATCGAGCAAAGACAGCTTGAAAGGATCGAGGCTGAACTCCGCAAGGAAAAGAATAAGGACATTGCCAAGAAGGCAGGTAAGTTTGCATTGGTAAGCTTCGGCAGAGTTATGGCTACATTGCTCGCAACTCTGGTTATCGTTATCGCAGGCATCTATTCATTCCTGTATATCATCATGAGAGGACCTTCTGCTCACTTGAGAGACCAGTTCGTTCCTTCCGTTATGGAATCTTCTGCAGGCGGCGTCCTTGCAAGGATGATCCTTTCCGATGAAGAGATCGAAGCCATCATGAACAGCAATAAGACTCATGAATTCTCCGAGATCACGGATACATCTCTTGTAAATGCAGCTGCAGCAGAAGAGAACCGTCAGAACGCAGCGGCAGACGTTACCGTAAATGAGCTTGATCCTGACGGAGACGGTATCGAAGTACACGATATCAGCGGCCCGATGTATCACGGCAAGATGCTCGTAATCTATGACCCTTCAAGAGTCATGGTTGCTACCATCGATAACTACAATCACAGCGGTGCAGGTCTCACACTTAGAGAACTCATCGACAAGTATGACGGCGTTGCAGGTATCAACGGCGGACAGTACGAAGATACAAACGGTATGGGAATAGGCGGATGGCCTGAAGGAATCGTTATCTCCGAAGGCGAACTCAGAATGGGTACACCCGGCGGAACATATGATGTTTACGGCCTTACAAATGACAATGTGCTTGTTGTAGGCAGAATGACAGCACAGCACGCTATGGATATCGGAGTAAGAGACGCAGTATCTTTCGGACCTGCTCTTATCGTAAATGGTGTTCCTGCCGATTACAGCGGTTCAGGCGGAGGACTTAATCCCAGAACTGCAATCGGTCAGAGAGAAGACGGTGCTATCCTGCTTCTCGTTATCGAAGGAAGAAAGACTTCTTCAATGGGTGCTACAATGGCTGACCTTATCGAGATCATGCTTGATTTCGGTGCAGTTAATGCAGCTAACCTCGACGGCGGTATGTCATCTGCAATGTGGCTTTATGATGATGAGCTCGTATCAAGCTCATCTATCAGAACAGACCGTCAGATGCCTACAGCATTCATAGTCCTGCCTCAGGGTTATTCTGATCCTGAAGTATCCCCGGAGGGATAAATGAAATCAACCGGTAATGGCGAAAAGAATAACGCAAACGTGAAAGACGGGAAGAGTAAGATAAACTTCTTCCTCGTTTTTCTGATTTGCTGGCTTGTAGTCGTAACGGGATTTATTGCATGGTTCCTTTTGAGATTCAATAACTTTGCAGCGATATACGAATCCCAGTATCAGGACTCACTGCCTTACCATACCGCAGAAGCAATAACACAGCATTTCAACAATCATGATGTCGAATATGTCGTTGCAAACATGACGTCTAATCCCGGTGTTACCGAATTTGAAGATCAGTCAGTCGTATCGGAATATGTCGAAACGCTCTTAAACGGAAAGAGTTTCGTTTATGTTGAAACTGACAGTTCAAGAGAAGACGAGCCTGAGTATTACATCAAGACTGATGACGGAATCCTTGTCGCAAGATTTGAGTTGAAGGAAGATAAGAGTGAAAGTCTCCCTTATGGCTTTAAGGCGTGGGAGCAAGAATCGCTTGAGCTGTTCACGGCCGCTGCCTATGATGTTGTTGTTTCAGCACCTGAGACCTATAAGGTTTACATCAACGGCATAGAAGTCAGCGATACTTATCTTGACGGCGAAGTGGTTCCTTCCGAGCTTACGCAGTATGTTGATCCTTATGCGGTCATTCCAGGAACCAAGAATTATGTCGTAAAGGGCTTGTACAAAAAGCCTGCCGTAACGGCTGTTGATTATCTCGGCAATGAATGCGAATGCGTTTATGATCTAGTAAACGACACATACACAGTCGGATTTGTGAAAGATTTCGAAGGCAGGGAAGAGCTGGAAGAATTTGCCATCTCATTTACTTCCACGTTTGCCAACTACATTTCGCAGGATGCCGGTAATTACGCCCTTGATAAGTATTTTCCGAGCGGCAGCCAGGCATTAAGTTACATCAAGAGAAACTCCTCCAGAGAGCTTTATACGCGTCACGGAAGCGTATCTATCCATAACGAGGAGATCAAGGATGTTATCGTGTACAGCGAAGACGTCGTATACATGGAGATCTATGTCGAACAGTGGATGGAGATGTACTGGGGTTCTGATGAGCCTGAAGTTATTCCCACCGACGCTCACGTGTATTTCGTAAAGATAAACGACAAGTGGCTTGTAGGCGGCATTCAGTACTGATATTGCCGTAGATTTACCGCAGAATTTCTTCTTTTTTGTAACGCTCCTGAAACTTTGTCTTTCTTTTAAAATGATAGAATTAACGTAGACTATTATCGGACAAAGCTCTAAAGGGGGTATAAGTCTTGGAATTTACATATTCGAACGACGGCTTTTTGCCTTACGAATCATTTGACTATATTTTCAACGAACGTAAAATGCCGGAGTTCGGCAAGGTTGCATCACCTTATGTGAAGCCTCTTAATACCTGGAGGTTTTATCTTGCGAACGGACAGTCCGAAGTTCCGTTCGGCGTTATGAATAATTCCTTTGACGATTCAGAGTGGGCTCTCGTTAACTGTCCTTCAACATGGCAGACAGAGGGCTTCGGACTTCCCCAGAACCTTATCTACGATTATCCGATCAGACTTGCGGAAAATGCTGAGAGAAAAGAAGAGACGATCAGCGATAAGTATGTCATGAAATCAGTTGGTTCTGATGATGACGAGATCGGTATCTACAGAACAACTGTCGTATTCACGTCTTCAGAGATCGAGAGAGCGCTTTATCTTGAAGCATCCGGTATCTGCGGAAGCTTCAAAGTGTTTATCAATGACAAGCTCCTTTGCAATTCACACGCTGTTTTCACAAGAAAGCGTCTTCTTATTTCAGGTCTTGTAAAGGCCGGAGTAAACCAGATCACGATCATCGTTGACCGTTATGACAGAGATGATTCTGGTCACATCATTCTCGACATGATGAACTATGGTTTTTCAGGTATCTTCAGACCGATAATGATCGTTGAGGATTCACTGCTCGAATTGTCGAATCTTCACCTTAAGCTTGAGTATGTTCCTTCGGCTTATATTTCCGAAGTTGCGAAAATGGATGCACTTGCAGTACGCGAGACAGTATCACGCGTACCTCACGGCGACTTCATGATCAAGGTTGATTTCGCGATGCGCAATCATACCAATTACATGATCCCGTATTCAGTACGCATCTCGCTTCTTGAGGCAAGGGCAGAGTACGATCCGTACAAGCTTCCTTTCGTTAACATCAAAGGACAGAGCAAACCTGTCGTAGGTGTTGTAGATGCGCTTAAAGAGACACGTGCAAGCACAGACTTTATCGCTCTTAATGTTGCACAGTGGTCTGACTGCACACCTGTTCAGTACGACATTATCTTTGAGGTAATGGATTCTGAAGGCAAGGTTATCTGCGCAAAGAAAAAGAGATTCGAGGACAACTGAGATCGTTCAGGATAAGCTCAATGTCAATGACCGCCGCGTAAACCTGATGCTCGTTAAGTACTACGAGTTCGATCCTCAGGGCGGTATTGCTGTTCCCCAGGACCGTATGCGTCAGGATATCATCCTCATGAAGCGTGCAGGCATCAACGGAGTTATCGCAGACGGTATGCCTTTGTCTGACGAGTTCTTGAATCTCTGCGACCAGTACGGCATGTATGTTATTGCAACATCTGCAGACTTCTACATGAGAGATTATGTTGAAGCATGCATGAACCACCCTTCAGTCGTAATGTGGGGATTCCAGAAATACAATTTCGATTCAGAGACTGCACAGAGAGTTAAGCATGAATGCCAGCTCATAGATGATACAAGGCCGTGGTACTGCGAAGTAGTAAGGAGCGTTGATCAGAAGGGCAAGAAATCAAGACCTCAGGGCAAGATCTCTGACATGAGACCGATGCCGAGTGATGCAGGTGCCGTGTTCGGACCCTGGGAAGATCTCTGCCTCGACAGAAAGAAGATCTTCTCGCTTAACAGAACAGGCAGAAACCTTTTCGAGACGATCCCCGGCAGAACAAGATTTACTGATGATGACACAATGTATAAGTGGATCCATCACGCAGATCTCGTAGGCGGAAAGCAGAAAGAGAATTCATGTATCGGTCAGGGAATCGTTGATGCAGAGCGCAGCCCTCATCCGATCTATCTTGATATCAAGAAGCAGTGCCAGACGATTGCCATCTTTGCGGCAGCAGGAGATCCCGCAAACCTTACGATGCGCAACTCCAACCAGTTCGGATATACAGAGGAACTCGACCTTGAGTGGAAGATACTCCTGGGCGGAAGAGCGATCATGTCGGGAAGAGGAATCATCCCTGAGATCGAACCGTTCGGTTCCAGAACACTTAAGTTCCCGTTTGCTACAGAAGTGTTTACGACACCCGGCTGGGCACAGGGCAAGGCTGAATTTATCGAGATGTACATGAACGCTCTGTCTAAAGAGCTTGTTTTCGACATCACGTTAAAGCTTCACAAGGACACTTATTACGCCAAGGCAGGCTACGAAGTAGCTTTCTATCAGGACGTTCTCACGGACAATATCGCAAGCCCTGTAGGCCCTGTTACGGAACAGGCATCAGGACTCGGTTCTGGTGAGAGATCCGTTGAGAATGCAGCAAGACAGCTTGGCTCAGGAAAATCACCCATATCAGGCATTCCCGGACTTGATTCAGGTTTTGACAGCGACCTGCCTGAGATAATCGAAGACCAGTCGCTTCTTACTGAAGAAGACAGCGGCAGGGTAGAGCGTATGAGCGACAACGCCCAGCTTGCAAACATGACTGAAATGTATGCTTCAGGCGATGCTCCCGTTGAAGAAAAGATCGTAGACGTTATTACTCACAATACAGTAAGCACGATCCCTCACTCATTGTTTGTAGGTAAGGGCAATCTGAGATTCGGATTCTCCAGAGACCCCGGAAGCCTTGAGAGCCTTGAGATTGACGGATACAACTTCCTTAAGGGACCTCTTGCACCGAGCTTCTACAGATGTCCTTCAAACATCGACAGAACGGACAGAAGCTTTATCCTTGCAAGAACGGTATTCTCCAAGGAGAGCGATTACGAGCATATCCAGGAATCGATCAAGTACATCGGATCCGAATACAGCAGCAGAGACGGCGAGTTCACCATGATCTCCAGATATAAGTCTTTTGCAATGCACGGTGAAGTAATCCTGTTCTACGAAGTTCCGCAGGCAGATGTTTTGAGAGTAACGCTTGATTTCTGTCCGAAGTACGACATGGTCAGATACGGAATCAGATTCCCTATCGTAAGAGACGACTGCGTATGTTCCTGGTACGGAAGAGGCCCGGGAGAATCTTATGTTGACCGTAAGAATGCAGCAAGACTCGGCGTATATTCCGCAGGCGCAGGCAAGATCTATCACCCTTATGCAAGACCTGCCGAGAACTCATCACATACTGACACACAGATCGTTAAGATCACTAATGGTGACGGCGATTCAATTGAGATCAGAAGGATCGGTTATAACCCGAAGTTCGATTTCACCGTACTTCCTTATACACCTGAGCAGATGAATGAGTTCCTGCACGAAGAACAGCTGATGAATAATGATTTCTGTGAATTCTTCTGTGATTTCGCTTCAAAAGAGATCGAGAGAACAAAGGACAACATTACCACCCAGCCCGTAAAGAAAGACGTCAGATATAGAGAGACATTCGAGCTCCGTCTTGTTCCGGGAAAGGGTTACATGGGAGAAGCCTGATATTTTTTTTAATATTTTGTTTTACTTTAGGTAAGAATAACTCTTCAGGAAAGTGATAAAATTATCAATATTAGTTTATCACTTGATTCTGAAGGGAGCTTGCCGAAATGGAAGAGAAGAAAACAGACAGAAGAACACTTAAGACCAGAAAAGCAATCTGTGATGCTCTTATGGGATTCCTTACGGAAAAGGAATTGAGCAAGGTTACTGTTCAGGAAATCTCCGATACTGCAGATATCAACCGCGCGACTTTCTATAAGCATTATCTCGATGTTTATGACCTCTACGACAAGCTTGAGCAGGACATCCTGATCGAGTGGGGCATGCTCGTATTAAAGCTTCAGGAATTAAGGACTGATGATTTCTTTAAGAAGCTTGTCGATTATGTTGATAAGAACCGTCTCATGTTTAAGATGGTATTCAGCGAGAAGTCTCCCGGAAATCTCAGAGCAAAGTTCGAGAAGATCCTTGAAGGTCTCCTCCAGAAGATCGAATCCGAGAAGATCGGCGCCAACATCAAGGATATCAAGCTTTCATATCAGACTTCATACCGTGCACAGGGCTGCATTGCGGTTCTGTCCAGATGGATTTTCGAAGACGCTGACCAGCCTAAGGATTTCATAATCAAGGTTCTTGCAGAGCTTGATGCAAATACTGAAAAGATAATGAAGCACTGATATACGGAGGCCTCACTTGGAAGAGCAGAATAAGCAGCAGAGTTTATTTCGCGAGAAGACCATAGAACGTATTTCTTCGCCTGAAAAGCTTACGGATTATCTCCGTGTAACAAGCCCGGGTATCTGGGTCGTTTTGGGAGCGGTGATAATTTTGCTGGGCGGAATGTTTATCTGGGCAAGCATCGGCACTTTGGAGACTAAGGTTTCAGTTAAGGTAATGGTTGATGACTATACAGCAGTCATCATTTCTGACGGTACTACTGTTCTGGAAGAAGGCATGCCTGTTCAGATATCTACACAGAATTGTTATATTGCCGCAACTGCCCAGGATGAGTATGGCAGGGTATACGGTCTTACCGAGGTAACACTTCCTGACGGAACATATGACGGCATTGCCGTAGTTGAACAGGTCAGACCCATCGATTTCCTTCTTGAGAGCAGGTAACTTTAATGGCTTCAGCCCGCATAAAAAAGCCGATCCATAAAGGTGTAGCTAAAGTTCCGGTTGTAATGCAGCTGGAAGCTCTTGAATGCGGTGCCGCATCTCTTGCCATGTTGATGGCGTATTACGGCAAATGGGTACCGTTGGAGCAGGTGCGTCTTGACTGCGGTGTTTCACGTGACGGTTCAAAAGCCAAGAACATTTATCTTGCTGCAGCGAATTACGGCTTTGAAGTAAAAGCCTTCCGCATGTCTCCCGAGAGCCTTAAGGAGCAGGGAACGTTCCCGTGCATCATTCACTGGAACATGAACCACTTTGTCGTGCTCAACGGTTTCAGGGGAAAGCATGTTTACATAAACGATCCTGCAAGAGGAACGGTAAAGATCTCATGGGAGGAATTCGATAATTCGTTTACGGGCGTTGTCCTGATCCCTGTGCCTTCACAGAACTTCGAACCAAGCGGCAAGCGTAAGAGCACTTTGAGCTTTGCTGCTAAAAGACTTGCGGGCGCAGGCGCTGCAATCGTTTTCGTAATGCTTTCGACTGCGATCAGCTATCTGTTCGGCATTGCGAATTCCGTTACATCGAGAATATTCATTGACCGTCTCCTGACGGGTCTTAACAAAGACTGGCTTAATCCGTTCATTCTTTTCCTGATCGCTCTTGCGATAATCAACCTTACGGTCGCATGGGCGCAGACGATATATTCGCTCAGGATCAACGGCAAGATGTCCGTTATCGGAAATACGACTTATATGTGGAAGGTCCTTCATCTGCCGATGGAATTCTTCTCGCAGAGACTTGCAGGCGATATCCAGTCGCGTGCCGGAATGAATGCTGCAATAGCAGGGACTTTGGTGGGCACATTCGGTCCGCTTTTGCTCAATACGGCGATGATGATCTTCTATCTCGTATTGATGGTCAAGCAGAGCCCGCTTCTTACTTTGATCGGTCTTTCGACACTTGTACTGAATATCGTTATGGCGCGCGTCATATCAAACCGCCGCATCAACATAACACGTGTCCAGATGAGAGACATGGGTAAGCTTGAAGCAACCACGGCAAGCGGTATCGAGATGATCGAGACGATCAAGGCGAGCGGAGCCGAGAGCGGATTCTTCCAGAAATGGGCAGGATTTCAGGCATCCGTAAATGCGCAGATGGTAAAGGCTGCAAGAGAAGAGAACCTTATAGGAATAATACCTGCGTTTTTCTCGACCGTCGCCAACTATGCCGTTCTTATCGCGGGAATCTATCTTACGATGGACGGTTCGTTTACGTTAGGTTCAGTATTGATGTTTCAGGGATTCTTAGGTTCTTTTATGGCTCCTGCAATGACTCTTATCTCGGCAGGACAGTCGATCCAGGAAATGCGCACCCAGATGGAGCGTGTCGAAGATGTCATGGAATATCCCGACGATCCTGCAATAACAGTAAATCCGACGATTACAAAGCTCGAGAAGCTTCGCGGAAACATTGAGATAAAAGATGTCACATTCGGTTATTCACGTCTTGAAGAACCTGTCGTAAAGAATTTCTCCATGAAGCTTAAGACAGGTGACCGTGTTGCCATCGTAGGTGCATCCGGAAGCGGTAAATCCACGATGTCCAAGCTTATTTCAGGCCTTTACCAGCAGTGGGGCGGAGAGATCCTTTTTGACGGACACAAGAGGGAGGAATATCCCCGTGAAGTCATTACCGGTTCTATCGCTGTTGTTGACCAGGACATAATCCTTTTCGAAGACACGATAGCAAACAACATCAAGATGTGGGACAGCTCCATTCAGGATTTTGAGATGATACTTGCTGCAAGAGACGCAAGCCTTCACGACGATATCATGCAGATGCCTGACGGTTATCAGCATAAGCTCGTAAGCGGCGGTAAGAATCTCTCGGGCGGACAGCGCCAGCGTATGGAGATCGCACGTGTTCTTGCCCAGGACCCGTCGATAATCATTCTTGATGAAGCGACAAGCGCTCTTGATGCCAAGACTGAATATGAAGTAATCAACAGCATTCACGACCGCGGAATTACATGCATCGTAGTTGCACACCGTCTTTCCACGGTCAGGGACTGTGACGAGATAATCGTGCTCGATCACGGAGTCATCGCAGAGCGCGGTACACACGAAGAACTTATGGCCGGCGGCGGAATATATGCCGACCTCGTATCAAACGAATAAGGAGCCGGAATAAGTGGGACACTTCGAAAACCAGATTGAAGAAAGGCGTGAAGCCGAGCAGCAGCTCCTCGAAGACTCGTTCGTTAAGATCGCGGGTATCGTCATGGGCCGCAAATCGGCCGAGAAGCTCGGTGATGAGAGGATCATCACAAAGACCGCCATCGATGAGATATTAAAGTTCTATCACTATAAGCCGGTTGAGATTCCCGACAGCGTTAAAAGACCTGCCGAACAGCTTAAGTACTGCTTAAGACCATACGGTCTCATGAGCAGGACCATTGAGCTTGAAGAAGGCTGGTACAGGGATGCTTTCGGTCCTGTTCTTGCATTTACAAAAGAAGATAACATGCCTGTTGCGTTGTTGCCAGATCATATCATCGGCTACAGATTTAAAGATCCTGTTACAGGAAAGATCAGGAAGTTAAACCGCAGCACATCTGCGCTTTTCGACAAGGAAGCGCTCTGCTTCTACCGTCCGCTTCCGCAGAAGAAACTTACGATACCTGATCTTCTTATCTACATGAAAGACTGCATCTCCGTAAGCGACCTTGTGATGATCGTTGCAGCAACAGCTTCGATATCTCTTGTTGGTCTTCTGATGCCGAGGATCACCAGATTCCTTACAGGTCCTGTTCTTAATTCGGGAAGGCAGAATATACTCATACCTATTGCGATCGCAATGATCTGCATTGCTTTCTCATCACAGCTTATAAGCAGTATCAGAGGACTTATTCAGGGAAGACTGGATATCAAGACATCACTCGGCGTCCAGGCATCAATGATGATGCGTCTCATGGCACTTCCTGCAAACTTCTTCAGAAAGTACAGCCCCGGTGAACTTAAGAGCCGTTCGTCTTCGGTAAACAACCTTTGTTCATTGATGATGAGCATGATATTGAACACGGGATTAACTTCGCTTACATCTTTGGTATATGTCGGTCAGATATTTAACTTTGCACCTGCTTTGGTAATACCTTCGCTGATAATCGTTGTTGTGACCGTTGTGTTCTCGATAGTATCCACGCTGATGCAGATAAAGATCAACAGAAAGATGATGGAATGCACCGCAAAAGAATCGGGCTTAAGCTACGGACTTATCACAGGCGTTCAGAAAATAAGGCTCTCGGGTTCTGAGAAGAGAGTCTTTGCAAAGTGGATGAATGTATATTCAGAAGGTGCGGAGCTTACATATAATCCGCCGCTTTTCATTAAGCTTAATCCCGTAATCTCGACAGCGATCAGCCTTGCGGGAAACATCGTTCTTTACTACATGGCAATGAAGAGCAATGTCGATCCTTCGTCTTACTACGCATTCACATCTGCATACGGAATGCTGATGGGTGCATTCATGTCGGTATCCGGCATCGCTCTTTCCGCAGCACAGATCCAGCCGATACTCGAGATGGCAGAGCCTTTCCTTAAGACCGAGCCCGAGACAAGCCAGGATAAGGAGATCGTTACGAAGATCAACGGAAGCATCGAGCTTAACCACGTGTCATTCAGATATACTGACGAGACGCCTTACGATCTGTCACTTAAGATACGCCCCGGGGAATATGTTGCCATCGTAGGCAGCACGGGATGCGGCAAGTCAACATTAGTAAGACTTCTTCTGGGATTCGAAAAGCCCGAGAAGGGCGCCATCTATTACGACGGCAAGGATATGGCAGGACTTGATCTGCCCTCTTTAAGACAGAAGATTGGAACGGTAATGCAGGATGCAGGTCTGTTCCAGGGAGATATCTATTCCAATATCGTTATCAGTGCACCGCAGCTTACGGTTGATGATGCATGGAATGCGGCAGAGAAGGCAGGAATAGCAGACGATATCAGGGCAATGCCCATGGGAATGAATACGATGATATCAGAAGGCCAGGGAGGAATCTCAGGCGGCCAGAGACAGCGTCTCATGATCGCACGTGCCATTGCTCCTAAGCCGAAGCTCCTTATTTTCGATGAAGCCACAAGCGCTCTGGACAACAAGACCCAAAAGCAGGTGTCGGAGGCTCTGGATGCCATGGGCTGCACGAGAATAGTCATCGCACACAGACTGAGTACGATAAAGCACTGCGACAGGATCCTTGTGCTTGAGGGCGGAAAGATCACTGAAGAGGGCACCTACGACGAACTTATCGAAAAAGACGGATTCTTTGCGGAACTCGTAAAGAGACAAAGAACCGACGCATAAATTTATGAGGAGATAACAGGATGGACAACAAAGAAAGAATGCTCGCAAACCTTCCGTATAAGTCATGGATGGACGGCTTAAACGAAGAGAGAATGGAGTGCAAGAAAAAGCTTTACAGATACAATAATCTTCCGCCGGAAGAAACAGCGGAAAGAGAAAAGATCCTTCGTGAGCTTTTAGGCAAGACAAAGGAAGGATATCTCTGCATAGAGTCGCCGTTCCATTGCGATTACGGTTATAACATCGAAGTCGGAACAGACTTTTTTGCAAACTACAATTTCATAGTTCTCGATGTCGGAAAAGTACGTATCGGCGACCATTTCATGTGCGGCCCGAAT
This sequence comes from uncultured Saccharofermentans sp., assembly GCA_905234715.1. GTDB lineage: Bacteria > Bacillota > Clostridia > Saccharofermentanales > Saccharofermentanaceae > Saccharofermentans. The sequence goes on along the minus strand of CAJOJI010000071.1, from coordinate 5,061 downwards.
GTATCTATCTGTACGGCAGGACATCCGATTCACCCCGAGTCGAGAAACTCAGGATATGAATACGGTATCGACATTACGATCGGCGAGAATGTATGGATAGGCGGAAGCGTAGTCGTCTGTCCGGGCGTTACCATCGGAAATAATGTCGTTATCGGCGCAGGAAGCGTTGTAACCAAAGATATTCCGGATAATGTTATTGCCGTCGGCAATCCCTGCCGTGTTTTAAGAGAGATCACGGAAGAAGACCGCGACTATTATTTCCGTGACAGAAAATTCGACGTCGACGATTACAAGTAAAGAGGATCAGTCCATGGAAGAATTCATAAGACTTGATGCCGGCTGTCTTCCCGAGATGGCTGAGCTTTATAAGACTGCTTTCCGCGGTGAGCCGTGGAATGACGACTGGAGCGATCCTGTCCAGTTAAATGAGTACGTAAAAGAGATTTCAGGCGGATATAACGCCTTAAATTACGGCCTTCTTATCGACGGAAAGCTCGCTGCTATGTCCGTCGGCATGATCAGACACTGGTGGGAAGGCACGAACTATAACATTGAAGAGTTCTGCGTGTCGCCTAAGCTTCAGGGACAGGGCATCGGCACAAGGTTTATGCAGATGATCGAAAACGACATAAAGCAGCAGGGCTTATGCGGTATCTTCCTTCAGACCGACAGCGACAAGCCTTCTTACAGGTTCTATCAGAAGAACGGTTTTAAGGAACTCGACAGCCATGTTAGTTTCTATAAGAGAGTTAAGGAATAATTAGTCATTTGTCTAAATTGCTTTAGCGTGATAAATGGTAAACTTTATTCATAACGTCCGAGAGGTGAATGCTATGAATAAATGGACCAGAGCAGCAATACCGGCATTATTGATCCACTGTTCGATCGGTACGGTATATTGCTGGAGCACTTTCAAGGAATCTATAGCAAATGCCATAGGCATGAGCACATTCTCGGTAGGCTGGGCATTCAGCTTTGCCATTTTCTTCCTTGGAATGTCTGCTGCATTTGCAGGAAAGATAGTTGAGCTGAACATTCACAGATCATCTCTCATATCGGCAGTCTGCTTTACGGTCGGAATGCTGGGCACCGGTGCAACGATTCATTTCTGCAAGGGACCATTGGCACTTATCCTTATCTATCTGTTCTACGGCTGCATCATGGGCATAGGCTTGGGCATCGGTTATCTCACACCGGTCAAGACACTCATGCTGTGGTTCAAGGACAACAAGGGCCTTGCGACAGGTATATCTATCATGGGATTCGGTCTTGCAAAGGCGATTGCAACACCGATCATGGAGATGCTCCAGAACAAGCTCGGCATTGCTCCAATGTTCCTTATCCTCGGAGGCATCTATTTCGTAATGATGTTTGCAGGTCATCTGCTTCTCAAGAAGCCTGAAGGCTGGGTCGAAGACAAGTCCGTCAACGACAGCTTTAAGGTCTCATCGATGTTTAAGAACAAGACCTTTATCGGCATCTGGCTGATCTTCTATATCAATATCCACTGCGGTCTCATGCTCATTACTTATGAGAAGCAGCTCCTGAACGAGAAGTTTGCAGGACTTGCGATCCTTGCAACTATCGTAAGCATCGTTCCTTCGATAACCGCAGTATGCAATGCTCTGGGCCGTATCGGTTATTCCACGGTGTCTGACAAGATGAAGGACAGAGCTACGGTTTACGGAATAATCTTCCTTTCTTGCGTAGTTCTCTGCGGTCTTTCGGCAGTTATCAGCAGCGGCTTTGTCATCATCGCTCTCCTTATGGTAATCAACTTGGGCTACGGCGGAGGTCTCTCGACACTGCCGGCGCTTCTTGAATCAAGGTTCGGAATGAAGAACATATCGAAGATCCACGGCCTGTCGCTGTCTGCCTGGGCTGTGGCCGGAATCACGGGCAACAATCTTTCAGAGATAATCCTCTCTAACACAAACAACAACTATACGGTAATCATCATTACGGCCATGGTGCTTTATGCCGTTGCGGGAGTCATCTATTTCACCATGGTAAAGGCCAGGAAAGCCTGAGCGGTCAGTATAATAACCTAAAATCTCTGTGATATAATTAGTAGTGGAGTAAGAATAAGGGAGGGGCTTATTATGAAACTACAGAGTTTAAACTGTCCGAATTGCGGATCACCTTTGAAGACAGAAGGCAACATGCAGGTCTGCGAGAGCTGCGGATCCTCATTCAAGATCGATTATGATGATTCCGATGTAGCTTATGAGAGACTGAGCAAGGAAGACGAGCTTGCCAAGCAGAGATTCGAGCACGAGAAGGAAATGCTTGAGACTGAATACCGTCTCAAGGAAGAAGCACGCATCAAGCAGCAGAAGTACGAGAAGTCCGAGCAGCGCAAGAAGAAGGCTGCCGGCGGCATTAAAGCGCTTATCGTATACATTCTCTTCTTCGGATTCTGGATCGGCATCGGCTTTGTCGTTTACAAGGCGATCAAGGGCGAATCTGTCCTCAATCTTGATAAGCTTGCCGAGTCCATGACAACCACGACGGAAACAACGGTTTCGCCTTATCTTCTCGTAACACCTGAAGATATTTTGGCTGATACCGAATTCCTCGAAAATGCAAAGGCTTCAGTTCTTTCCGAAGTTCACAGAGGAAGAGACGGCGAGTCGGTAACTGAATATGATATTCCTGTCACGGAGTACAATTTCACCGGTGATATTGAGATCTACGACTGCTACCTTCTTACAAGCGAGAAAGAAAACAGACTCGTATTCATGGTCAAGTTTACTTATCAGAGTGAAAGAGATGAGGATGACGTACAGGTTGTCTATGATTCTCTGTACTTAAAAAACATTACTTTCGGCAACACACTTGCTACTCAGGATAAGCTTGTCTGCGATTATTCAGTAAGATCCGACAGAGGCGAAGGCGCTACTGACTGGCATTGGGACGGCGCTTTGGATGCTGACCAGCTCTATAGATCAGCTGTTCTCGGCAAGACTGATTTTACCAGCGCCAAAGTAAATCTTCCGCAGGAGGAAGCTCCCGTAGAAACAGTTGAAGAGACTGTTGAAGAATACGAAGATGAGGAAGATTGATATATATTCTGTCTGAATTGTTAGAGGCTGTCATTGCCGGCAGCCTCTTTTCATATTAGACCGCAACGCAACAACAGGTTGCTTGTTTTTGAGAAGCCTCAAAGCGATACTTAAGCTAACAAAACGCAAAGGAGAAATCTTATGGAAACCAAAGATATACTTAAGAAACTTCGTGAAGACAACAACCTGACACAGGATCAGATGGCAGATAAACTCATGGTTACAAGACAGGCTGTAAGCCGCTGGGAATTAGGAGAGACACAGCCCAATACAGAGACACTTAAGATCCTCTCAAAAGAGTTCAATATCTCGATCAACACTCTTCTCGGAAGCCCCAGACATCTTGTCTGCCAGTGCTGCGGAATGCCTCTTACAGAAGACAGCATGATCAGCAGGGAACCTGACGGAAGCTTTAATGAGGAATACTGTACATGGTGCTACACCGACGGCAGCTATGCATATAAGTCAAAGGAAGCACTGATCGACTTTCTTATCAGCCACATGCCGAATCCTGAGAATCTCTCAGAAGGCGACAGGCGTGCACAGTACGACGGATACCTTTCCCAGCTGGAATACTGGAAGTGATCCTGAAAAATAATAAGACCTGAAGGCGGCTGCGGCCGCCTTTTTGCATTTCACCTTCCATTTTTTGCCACTTAGCGTTTTTTCGGACACAGCCCGAAAAAACATTGATAGTATTAGGCCACAAAGCAAAGGAAGGAGGTGACAAAAGATGGTAAAGACATTTTTCAAGAGCAGATGGTGGCATCTGACGGCAGCCATTGCATCACTTGCTACAGTAGGTTATGCAGTCTATATGGCAACAACGCATCATGTGTTTATGGTATGGTTAGTAATTGCAGGAATCTATATGACTTGTGTTGAGACATGGAAGTTCATAGCACGCCGTAAGACAGCCTGATGGTAACATAGAAGTATATTTTCTTAGGGAGGCTTTCGAAAGTGAAAGTAAACATAGATATATCAGCTGAATACAAGGAACCTTATGCGGTAATACATACCGACAAGGTAACGGATGAGATACAGCGCATGATCGACGTATTCAGCAACAGTGAGACACCTGTAACAGCATTGCAGAACGAAGAGGACATCGTCGTTTTGCAGCCCAGGGAAATATACATGGTAAGAGTCGAGGACGGGGATACGGTCATATACGGGGCAAGACAGAAATACCGTTCGAGGAAGCGCCTTTACGAACTGGCGCAGCAATTGGGAAAACAGTTCATGCAGATATCCAAGACCACACTGATCAATCTGTCTTATATGGACAGCATTGAGCCCGGCTTCAGCGGAACACTTCTTTTGAAACTGAAGAACGGAGACAAGGACTACGTGTCGAGGAAGTATCTGCCGGAATTCAAGAAATACCTTGGTTTATAAGGAGGTAATAGAAATGGGAAAAGCAGTAAAAGACATATTAAAGAGCACAGTCATTAGCATTGGAATGGCATTAACGATATTCAGCATTGTCGGAATGATCTTTGACATTATGGGCGGCGGCAACTTCAGCATGGAAGGCTATCAGTTCACAAAGATGGTAATAGGAAGTGCGATTGTCGGAATCGGTTTCGGAGTTCCCACGGTAGTATATAACAGCGAGAAACTCCCCATGCCCGTAAAGGTACTGATCCACATGGGAATCGGATGCGTCATCTATACGATCGTTGCATACGCAGTAGGTTGGTTCGGAGCTGCGGCATCACCTTTGCAGGGACTTGCGATCGCAGGAATCCAGTTTCTCGTAGCATTCATAATCTGGTTCTGCTTCATGCGCTACTACAGAAAAGAAGCAAAGCAGATGAATGAAAAGATCCAGGCACTGAAGAAATAAAACTTACATACGGACGATATCGGGAGCTGTCTTTAGGGACAGCTCCTTTAGTACCATAGAAAGTGTAATTGTTAGAGAGTAATTAACTCCGACAGTTGCACTTTTCTTATAATATGGGGAGTAATTGGCCTGACGTACAGCCCC
>CAJOJI010000070.1 GCA_905234715.1 uncultured Saccharofermentans sp. | reverse complement strand
GTATTGGAAAGAGTTGTGTAGAACACGATACGGTCAGTGAAGGATAATTTCTTATATGCAGCAAAGACTTCTTTCAACTCTGACATCGTACGGGCTCCCCTTAAAAAACAAACAAACGTTCTATGCATATAATAGAACTAGAACGAATGTTTGTCAACTGCGAAATTTAAAAGAGCCAACGCTTTTTATCCAATAACCTGATTATATCTCATTGTGATTTATTGCCGTTATTCAATGGTAAAATATAGACCGATAACAAATTAATGGGGTATTTGTATTCATGATCAGATTCATAGAAGACAAAGATGAAAAAAGAAAGATCTCACGCGAGATCCTTGAATCTCTTACCGAGTGGTTTGAGGTTGAAGAAAGCAGGGAGCAGTACATAAGAGAATCTGCAGACCAGCCTTTCTGGGCATATTTTGATAATGACGTTCCGTCAGGCTTTTTATGTCTTAAAGAGACAGGAAAAGAGACCATGGAGCTTGCAGTCATGGGCGTAAAAAAAGAGTGCCACAGAAAAGGCGCGGGCAGAAGGCTTTTCGCTGCCGCAAAAGATTATGCGGTAATGAAAGGCTATTCATTCATACAGGTTAAGACCGTTCGCTCAGGCATGTATCCTGACTACGACATAACAAATGAGTTCTATAAGAGTCTCGGTTTCAAGGAACTCGAAGTTTTAGAAGAATACTGGGATGCTGCAAATCCCTGCCAGATCTACGTAATGGGACTTAAGAGTGCCATTAACGTTATCGGTACGCGCCACAGCTACCGCGGCAAGTTCTCTTCTGATCCTGTCCCGAGAAAAGATCTTGAGATTATCGCAAACGCAGGCATTGACGCGCCTTCCGGATGCAACAAGCAGACAACGGATCTTGTCGTTGTTGATGATCCCAAACTCCTTGATGAGCTCAAGGGAGTTATCGATCCGCCGGTGGCACAGACAGCTCCTGCCATGATCGTTGTGCTCTCAAGAAAGATAAACGCATACCGTGACCGTTGCTTTGCGATTCAGGATTATTCAGCAGCTATCGAGAATATGCTTTTGGCAATAGTTGAACTCGGTTATCAGAGCTGCTGGTATGAAGGCCACATCACTGATGACGACCGCATTTGCGATAAGATCGCAGCAGTCCTCGGAGTGCCTGATGAATATGACGTTGTCTGCATCCTTCCTGTAGGAAAAGCTCTGGATGATTTCCATGCACCTTCGAAAAGATCTTTTGCTGAGCGTGTTAAGTTTAACGGATTTGGTAAAGAGTGATATGGAAGTATTAAGGGCAGAAGCAGAGTGGCAGAGAGCCGGCGCATACTCCGTCAGGATACAGGGTATGAACCGCCAGTATCACATATCACTCAGAGAAGAATTCGATGAGCACGACTGTGACGGGACTAAATACATAGTTCTGCTCGATGACGGTTATCCGGTTGCCACGAGCAGGTTTTATGAAGCCGGCGGTAAGAGCGTCATTATAGGCCGCGTCGTTGTCCTTCCTGAATACCGCGGGCAGAAGCTTGGGGTTAAGGTCGTACAGGAAGCAGAACAATGGATAAAAGAACTGGGCTTCGAAGAGATTAAGATCGAGAGCAGGCTTGAAGCGGTTGATTTCTACAAGAAGCTCGGCTACGCTCTAGTTAACGAAGAAGTAGTAAGAAGCGGAAGCTTCGACTGCATAAGAATGAATAAGTACTTGTGACGGAAAAGATATGTATAAGATCTATATAGTTGAAGATGATAAGGGAATCGCGGACGGTATAACTTCATGCCTTGCTAACTGGGGCATGGAAGGAAGGACCGTATCCGATTTCATGAATGTAATGGAAGAAGTAAAGGAGTATGAACCTCATCTCATAATCCTGGATATCACGCTGCCTTACATGGGCGGATATCACTGGTGCCAGGAGATCAGAAAGACAAGTTCCGTACCGATAATCTTTATCTCATCTGCAACGGATAACATGAACATCGTAATGGCCATCAACATGGGTGCTGACGATTTCATAGCAAAGCCCTTCGACCAGAGCGTGCTCATCGCAAAAGTTAATGCACTACTAAGAAGGACATACGATTTCTCGCAGGGAGCAAGCACTCTTGAAGTCAAGGGTGCCATTCTTAATACGAACAACAACAGGCTTTCTTATAACGGCAATGAGGTCGATCTTGCGCGTAACGAATACAGGATCTTGCTGACCCTTATCCAAAACAAGAATAAAGTCGTAAGCCGCGAGAAACTCATGGAAGCTCTCTGGGAGACAGACAGCTATGTTGACGAGAATACCCTGACCGTAAATGTCGGAAGGCTCAGAAAGACGTTGGAAAGCATCGGACTTAAAGATCTGATCAAGACCAAGTTCGGCGTGGGCTACATTCTGGAGGATTAATGTTTAAGGATTACCTGAAATCCAGGATAAACGTCATCATTCTCATGATCGTTGTCGAGGGTGTGTTTGCATCCTCGTATTATCTGTTCGATATGCCCGCTGTAACAGTGTTATATCCGTTAATTCTAAGCACTTCAGCCCTGATCGTTGCAGGAGTGATCGACTTCGTTTTTACATTTAATAAACACAGAAAACTGACTCAAAATGAGATTTCTGCCTCATCTGACCCCATCGAAAAGGACTATCAGGAGATAATAAGCAAACTCAAAGAAGAGGAAGAGTATTCCCGTCAGAAAGCCAACTCCGATTACAACAATATGGTCGAGTACTACACCGTATGGGCTCACCAGATAAAGACGCCAATCGCATCAATGAGGCTTCAGCTCCAGTCTGAGGACTCAGAAGTATCAAGACGTCTTGAAGGCGACCTCACACGGATCGAAGCATATGTTGAGATGGTACTTACATTCTTAAGACTTGATTCAGACAGCACTGATTACGTCATAAAAGAGATAAACCTTGACGAAGTGATCCGTCCTGCAATAAGGAAGTTCGCAAGAGACTTCATTTCCAAGAAACTCACGATGGATTTCGAACCGACGGAAGCAAAGGTTCTTACAGATGAGAAGTGGCTGGCGTTCGTGATCGAGCAGGTAATATCCAATGCTGTTAAATACACAAATGCCGGCGGCATAAAGATCGGCATGATTAAACAGGGAATACTTGTAATAGAAGATACGGGAATCGGCATCAGCGCAGAAGACCTTCCCAGAATTTTCGAGAACGGTTACACTGGATTTAACGGCCGTGAAGACAAGCGTGCGAGCGGCATAGGTTTGTACCTTTGCAAGAGAGTGTGCGATAACTTGGGTTACAAGATCTCAGCTGAATCAGAGCAGGGAAAAGGCACAAAGATAATCATCGATTTCAATAAACAGGAAATCGGAATTGAATAATTATTTCCGTTAATCAACAGTGGAATGGTCTGCTGTTGTTTAAGCATCAACACGACATGGTATTACTGATTGTTTGAGAAGGAAGCACCCTTGATAATGAAACTAAATAAAGATCAAAAGATCTGAGCAACATATCGGGAGGTGAGCATTATGACGATTTTAATTTTAAAGATAATAGCAATGGTTACCATGACAATGGATCATGTCGCCACAGGTTTCCTGGACGGAATGCCGGTAATGAGAATAATCGGCAGAGTTGCATTCCTACTTTATGCCTTCATGATCGCTGAAGGATTCTTCCATCTTAAAGACAAGCCCGAAAGACTTAAGTCGCACATAATCAAGCTCGCAGCTCTCTGTGTTATTTCTGAATTTGCATACGACTTCATGGAGACAGGCAAGCTTATCGACTGGAGTTCCCAGAGCGTAATGCCGGTTCTCTTCTTAGGCTTCGTAGGACTCGTGATTACCGAAAGATTTGCAAAGAAACCCTGGGTAGTAGTTATCTACTATGCAGTATCTGCCTTGATCTCTTACTTCGGAAAATTCAACTATAAATTCGCAGGCGTTCTTCTTATCTACGCATTCTATTTCTATATCAAATATGCAGGCAAGAAATCTTTCATCAAGAAGTTCCTTATCCTCTCTGCACTGATATCCGTTTACTTCGTGATCTATGTATGGGCAAGAGCAAGCTTCGGCGGTCCTTCCGCATGGCTCGAGGCATTCATGAAGATCCGCTACTGGCTCATCGGCCACTATGCTGCAATGGCAATAATCTCTCTTTATAACGGCAAGCAGGGTCCCAGGAACAAGATCGCAAACTTTATCTATTCGATCTACTATCCTCTCCATCTTGTAATCCTCGGAATTCTCGAACTGGTTTGGAAGTAACTCTCTCAAATTGACTTCTTTCTTTTCGTGTACGAAAATGTGACAGACTTGTTAGATTTGCGTAAGCACATCTTAAGGAATGGAATCCGGTCTAACCATATACTTTGGCTATCCTAAACACGAAAGGAAAGTTTGAACATGAGTTTGCTTGAAGCAAAGAACATTAAAAAAGTATATAAGACCAGATTCGGAGGTGCTTCCGTAGAGGCATTGAAGAATGTAAGTTTCACGGTTGAGAAGGGTGAGTATGTTGCGATCATGGGTGAGTCCGGATCTGGCAAGACGACCCTTCTTAATATTCTTGCCGCACTCGACAAGGCAACGGAAGGAACCGTGATCCTCGACGGTATGGATCTTACCAAGGTTAAGGACAAGGACGTCGCTAAATTTAGAAGAGACAATCTCGGATACGTATTCCAGGATTTCAATCTTCTGGATACATTTACGTTAGAAGATAACATCTATCTTCCTCTGGTCCTTGCAGGCAAAAAGCATGCAGAGATGAAGGAGCGCCTTGATAAGCTCGCGCCTTCACTCGGCATCACCGATCTTCTTAAGAAATATCCTTATGAAGTTTCAGGCGGACAGAAGCAGAGAGCCGCTGTAGCAAGAGCGCTTATTACAAATCCGCGCATAATTCTTGCAGACGAGCCTACCGGTGCACTTGATTCAAAATCTTCAGACGAGCTTTTGTCACTTTTTAAGAAAGTAAATCAGATGGGTCAGACGATCCTGATGGTTACACACTCAACAAAAGCTGCATCCAATGCATCACGTGTCCTGTTTATTAAGGACGGTGTTATATTCCATCAGATATATAAAGGTGAATCAACAGACCGGCAGATGTATCAGAAGATCAGCGATACACTTACTCTCCTCGCTCAGGGAGGTGATAAGTAATGAAAGCCGGTTTCTATCCTAAGATGGCCATCGGCGGCATGCGCAAGAATGGCCGTCTTTATGTACCATACATGATCACATGCATTCTGATGGTCGCAATGTTTTATATTCTTCATTTCCTTGGCTTTTCAGGCGTTATGAGGGGCATGGCCGGTGGTGGTACCGCCACGGACATGGTCGCATTGGGTTCTTACATCATGGCAATCTTTGCGACGATATTCCTGTTCTATACTCAGTCCACGCTAGTAAAGGGACGCAAGAAGGAATTCGGCCTCTACAGCATTCTCGGAATGAATAAGAGAAACATTGGAAAGATCATTTTCTGGGAGACAGCCATAACAGGAATTGTATCCATAGTAGTCGGACTTTTGACCGGTATCGGTCTGTCCAAGCTTGCTGAACTCGGATTTACAAAACTTATTGCGGTTCCGACAAGATATGAGTTTTCAGTGTCGGGAAGTTCCGTTGTAACAACATTGATCCTCTTTACTGTGATCTTCTTTTTCATCTATCTGAATACCATAAGACAGGTCAGGTTCGCAAACCCCATCCAGCTCATAAATGCCGGAAAGGCAGGAGAGAAACCGCCGAAAGCTAACTGGGTAGTAGGAATCTTAGGCCTCGTTATCCTGGGCGCAGGATATGTACTTGCACTTAAGATCGAGCAGCCGCTCTCCGCTTTGCTGTGGTTTTTCGTAGCGGTCATATTAATAATCATTGGAACATATCTCTGTCTTGTCGCAGGTTCAGTCATACTGTGTAAGCTGCTTCAAAAGAATAAAAATTTTTACTACAAGACAAACCATTTTGTATCAGTATCATCTATGGCATACAGAATGAAGCGCAATGGTGCAAGTCTTGCATCCATCTGCATCCTCATTACGATGATCCTCGTTACGCTCTCGTCTACAACGTCTCTTTATACCGGAGCTGAACAATGCCTTAATGCGCATTATCCCAATGAGATCGGTGCGTTTGCCTGCAAATACGGATACGATGATAATCTTCCTTCCCAGGGTGAGAGATTGGATGAGATCCTGATAGCAACGTCTGAAGAAAATGGTGCTACAGTTACTAATAATTGCACGTATTTCGTATACTCGATCAGTGGTTATTTTGAGAACGACAGGCTTGAAGTTAATCTCAACTCGCTCACCAATATGGCCTTTATCGATTACGATAAAGTTGCCCAGATCCAGTTCATTGATGATGACGATTACAACAGGACCTTCGGACACAGCGTAAAAGTAAATCCGGGTGAAGCTATCCTCGGCACAGCGAAAAAGATCGATATCGGAAATGAAGTAACTATCGGCGAGGTCACATTTAAGATTACTGAACGTTTTGATGATAAAGTAAGTGAGATCGACAGCACTGCGGGAGCTGCTTCGCCTACGATCTACATGATCGTCGACGATGTTGACGCAGTAGCTCAAAAGTACATTCAGTATGAGGACTATAACGGTGAACCGATGCTTGCGTGGTTCTGGTACTGCAGATTCGATACGGGTCTTGATGTTGACGGTCAGATCAAGCTTGCAGAGACTCTGTCAGAAAAGATAAAAGAAGAACTGCAGGGAAAAGGTTTTTCCAATTACTACTGCGAGAGCCATGAAGCGGAGAGAGGAGACTTCATAAGTACATTCGGAGGACTCTTCTTCCTCGGAATCCTCCTTAGCATAATCTTCCTTGTTTCCTGCGTTGTAATCATTTACTACAAGCAGATATCGGAAGGTTTTGAAGACCAGGCAAGGTTCGGCATCATGCAGAAGGTCGGAATGAACGGCGATGAGATCAAGAAGAGTGTCAACTCGCAGATGCTTACGGTATTCATGATCCCTGTCATCTTTGCCTGTGTCCACCTTGTTGTAGTACTGCCGATCGTAAATAAGCTCCTGATGCTTTTCGGGCTCTTCAATTTCGGCCTGCTCCTGATATGTGCCGGTGTCTGTGTTCTGGTCTGCGGATTATTCTATGCTTTAATCTACAAGGTGACATCGAACGCTTACTACAAGATCGTTTCGTAAGAAGCACATTATATATTTACCCTCCACAGGGCTGTTCCGGAAGCGGGGCAGCCCTGTAATTTCTATCCCGTGACCTGTAAGAAGAACTACAGGCTCTTCGTGCGAAAATCCAATGTTTTAGGGCGTTGAGAGCCTACTCAACCAGTGGTAGAGTGTACTGTTTCCAGGCTTCTCAACCGTCGGTTCGTGGTAAAATATTCCAGGTAGCCTTATCGTCTGAGGTGAAAGGAGGATCCCTTAAAAATGGATCAGGAGAAGATTGGAAAGTTCATATCATCATGCAGAAAGGAAGCAGGCCTTACTCAGGCCGCCCTGGCAGACAAGCTCGGTATAACAGACAGGGCCGTCTCAAAGTGGGAAACAGGTAAGAGCCTTCCGGATGCATCTATCATGATCGAACTTTGCAACTTATTAGGTATTACGGTAAATGAACTCCTGACCGGGGAACACATCACTATGGAAGATTATAAGAATAAGGCTGAGGCAAATCTTTTGGAAATGCGTGCAAAGGTTGAGCAGAGAGACAAGACAATGCTCAGAATCGAGACCTGGATGATTTTTGTCTCTCTTCCGATATATGTTGCAATGGTGCTTATCGGCTCATATGTTTGCAAGATCAACATACCTTTGGGAGTTGCATTGATCGTGCTTGCAATATTGCTCATCGTTACGGTTGCCGTTATCGGCATAAGGATCGAGCACGATGCAGGTTACTATGAATGCCCGAACTGCGGCGAACGTTACGTGCCTTCAATGAAAGCTGTTGTCATGGCACCTCACATTGGCCGTTCGAGAAAGATGACATGTCCTCACTGCGGACAGAAGGGTTATCATAAGAAAGTAGTTTCCAAGAACAAGGAATAAGGTGGATTTATGGAAAACATGGAATTTGGGACAGTAAGCACATCGTCAATGCTGCTCATACTTTTGACGGCAATTATAGCAATCGCTCTGCCTCTTATAGCAGCAATAATTTGGTGTAAGAAAAAACACGAACCTTTTACGACAGTTCTTATCGGCGCAGCGACTTTCATGCTGTTTGCAATAGTACTCGAAAAGCCTCTCCAGAACATACTGATCTTTCCGGTTCAGATGGGTCTTCCCGAGCATGCGGCAAGTGTGTTTATAAACGCAAGACCTGTTCTCTGGGGAATCATTGTGGGACTTTTCCCGGGCGTATTCGAAGAAACTGGAAGATTAGTTGCTTTTAAAACGATCCTTCGCAAGAGAACGCAAAGGGAGACCGGTCTGACACACGGTATCGGCCATGGCGGATTCGAAGCAATGTTCATTCTGGGCATTACATACATCGAGTATTTTGTTTTCGCTGTCATGCTGAACCAGGGAACATTCGTCGAACTTATGGTCGAACCCATCAAAGATACACTTACACCTGATGTTGTTAATCAGATAACCGGTATAGTTGAACAGGTTACGACATTCTCTGCGGCTACCATGGGAATTTCATTGTTTGACAGATTATTCGCAGTAGCCTTTCACACCGGCGCATCTATCATGGTCTTTTACTCTGTTAAGGATAAGAAAAAGTGGTGGCTCTATCCTCTTGCGATTATCATCCACACAGCAATCGACGGATTCCTGGGCTTGCAGCTGGCAGGAGTATTTGAATTGCCGGATCTCGCCAACGAGTTGATCTTCGCAGTGGCAGCATTTGCAGTATTCTTCGCAGCATTCTTCCTGCTGTATAAGAAAGACACACCTAAAGAACGTGTAAATTAAGGCTTTTGAAGCAATATAGAAACTATTTAGGCGCAAGGTCATAAATTATTCACAAAACGCTTGCAATCTGTTTACCTCTTTGGTATCATACTCTGGTTTGCTTGAGATGACAAACCAGAGGGGACGGTTTATATGTCTACGGGTAAGAGCAAGCGTGTTTCTAAAAGGGCTGTAGCCTTTATTTCCGTACTGATTGTTTTTGCTGCAATAGTTACTACTGTCTTTGCGCTGATTTACCAGAAAAGGTATCACGCAACCAGTATGCGTCTGCTTCGTGTTGAAGGAACAGTCAACATTGAGACAGCCGGAGGCGGATCCAAGCCCGTCCTTGATAACATCAGATTCCAGTCAGGCGATGCCCTCAATACAGGAGCAGACGGACTTGCTTCTGTAGGTCTTGATGACACTAAAATTATTACTCTCCAGAATGACAGCCGTGCCGAATTCACAAAGCAGGGTAAGCACCTTGAACTAAATCTTACAAAGGGTGCAGTTTTCTTTAACGTCACAGAAAAGCTTCAGCCCGACGAGACATTTGAGATCAAGACATCCACAATGACTGCCGGTATCAGAGGTACATCCGGTTATGTTTACTACGATGATTCCGGAAGAGACGCTCTCATCATTACTGACGGTGCCGTTGAAGTTAAGGCAACCAATCCTGATACAGGCGAGACAAAGACTGCCAAAGTAGAAGGCGGTCAGGGCATAACTGTTTATCTGTATTCAGACAGAGAAGAAGATACAGTTACATTTACACTCGAAGAAATCGGCGTGGAAGATCTTAACGACTTTACAGTTCAGATGATTGCAGAAAATGATGAACTCCTTAATAGAGTCTGTGAATATACCGGTTGGGACAAGGAAGCATTAAAGGATGTCATAAATAACATTCCTTCAACAACACCGACCCCAACAGCTACACCTGTTCCTACCGATACACAGACTCCGGCTCCTACTCAGGCGGTGACACCTACACCTACGCTGACACCTTCTGATACTCCGACACCTTCGCCGACAACAGCAGCCGGTTCAACGGCAACACCTACACCAACGGCAGAACCAACGGCAGAACCAACTGCTACGCCTACTGCGAAGCCGACACTGACTCCGACGGTTACTCCTACACCTACGAATAAGCCTACGGCTACTCCGACGGTAACACCCACACCTACGAATAAACCTACGTTAACGCCGACATCAACGCCGACGCCAGTACCTTCGTCTATTCCGGAGCCTACACCTATTCCTGATCCTAACACGAGTATTCCTGAAGGATACAGTGAGGCACCTGATATTTATGGTACAGCTATGTGGGCATTAGAATATAATGGACACGAAGTCTATCTCTGCAGAGCGGGAGATTATCCATATGTCTATAAGGGTTGGTCTAACTACGAATGGGTTGACTTAACCGTAGATCGTGGTACTGATCGTAATTTTGTTATAAATGGAGAAACTACTGCAGCACACGATGAAACATACTATCTTCCTGATGGAACAGAATATTATTCTGCGACTGTCGGCTCGGTAATAAGAGTAATAGTAAATGTTAATGATGAACCCAGTGATCCGAATAATGTGCCTGAAGGTTATTCAAAAGTTGATAAGGCCTGGGGTAAGGAATATCAAGGCCATGATGTCTATGTAATTCTTAAGGATGGTACTTCTGATGAGTACTACGGCCTTGTTAATGAAACTTGGATAAAAATGTCAAAGAGCGGTGCCAGCAATGGTCAACAATCAACCAATTATTTCTCTTACATAGATGGCGAACAGTTTGTTTACTATTATTACTGGGAAGAAGGATAATAAAGCTTTTTGAATAATTTGGTTTAGTTTTGAGTATTATCCATTTGTTTGGGTATTACTGAATAAATTTGCTATAATTATTCTTCTAAATAATTTGATTTATATATAGGAGAGGGAAGCTCTTATGGGATTAAGCTTTAACATCAAGAAAATGACTCTTGGTATGAAGATCATATATTCAGTAGTTGCTGTAGGCGTTGTGGCAGCAATAGTTATTGCCATTGTCTTATCACGCAGCGGATACCTGGCAAACACAATGAGACTGCTTCGTGTTGAGGGTACAGTTAATATTGAGAGTTCTAACGAGCCCGTAATCGATAATATCCGTTTCCAGTCCGGAGATGCATTGAACACCGGTGCTGACGGATTGGCATCTGTCGGTCTTGATGATTCAAAGATCGTTACTCTCCAGAATGACAGCAGAGCTGAATTTTCAAAGAACGGCAAGCATCTTGAGCTTAAGCTTACAAAGGGAGCCCTTTTCTTTAATGTAACTGAGAAACTTAATGATGATGAGACTTTTGAGATCAAGACTTCAACAATGACTGCAGGAATCAGAGGTACGTCCGGTTATGTTTATTATGATAATGACGGCAGAGACTCTCTTGTTGTTACTGACGGCGTTGTTATTGTTACAGCTATTAATCCTGAAACAGGCGAAAAGAAATACGCTGAAGTCCGTGGCGGACAGAACATAACTGTTTATCTTTATTCTGACAGGGAGCAGGACACCGTAGAGTTCTCAATAACAGATGTTAGTGAGAACGATCTTCCTGAATTCCCTCTTATGATGATTTACGAGAATGAAGAACTCCTTAACAGAGTTTGCGAGTTCACAGGCTGGAGTAAGGATGCCCTTATTTCTGCTGTTGGTATAGCTCTGAGCAATACAACTGCTACACCGTCTACAACGGCAACACCTACACCTGCTTCAAAGGCAACAGCTACGCCTACGCCGAAGCCGGGTAACACTGCAACTCCGACACCTACAGCTACTCCTACACCGGAACCGGAGGAAACGGAAGAGACTGAAGAAACAGAAGCTGAAGCAACATCAACTCCTACACCTTCACCTGTTCCTGAGGCAACATCGACACCAGTACCGAAGGCAACTGCAACAGCGACGCCTACACAGACACCGATACCTACACCTACGAATTCACCTGTTGCTACACCTACAACCAGCACACCTTCTCCTACTCCGGAAGATACTCCTGAACCTGAGCCGGTTCCTGTACTCAAAGGCTATCATTTGGATATAGATGTTATTGAAGTACCAGACCCATATGGTTCAATATTTAGAACATCAACGGAAATTTTAATACCTCCGGAATATGGCCCGGATTATAATTCTGATTATGATTCATATATCGAGCAGTATATTATAAATAACTACCCGGAGAATTCTTATTTAGCATGGCATGGTGATCCCGAACCTGTTTATGAATAAGTTCAAGCTAAGTGATTGCTTTGTCTGAGGATTTTTAGAACACTACATCAAGGTATAAACCCTTACCTTTGATATAATAGAACTGTTAGGCCACTTGTGAATCGAAAGGCGGTTTGTTATGAACTTAATCGATAGAATCAAGAAAATGCCTCTCGGAATCAAGATTGCTTGTTCTGCGGCGGTAGTGGCAGTTATAGCAGCAGTTATTGTTGTTATTGTTCTTTCACGGAATGGTTATGTTGCAAATACCATGCGACTCCTTCGTGTTGAAGGAACCGTTACCATTGAAGATTCAAAGGGTGGAACTAAACCCGTTATTGATAATATCCGTTTCCAGTCCGGTGATGCTTTGAGCACCGGATCCGACGGACTTGCTTCCGTCGGACTTGATGATACGAAGATCATCACTCTGCAAAGTGACAGCAGAGCTGAGTTTACTAAGCAGGGAAAACACCTTGAACTTAAACTCACAAAGGGTGCTGTATTTTTTAACGTTACTGAGAAGCTTCAGCCTGATGAAACGTTCGAGATAAAGACATCCACCATGACAGCCGGAATCAGAGGAACATCAGGAATAGTCTATTATGATGAAGAATCAAACAGAGATGCCTTGATCGTTACCGACGGCTCCGTTGTTGTTACGGCAACAAACCCTGATACAGGCGAGACAAAGTATGCCGAAGTCAAGGGCGGAGAGAGGATCCAGGTTTTCCTTTATTCTGACAGAAAAGAAGATACTGTTCAGTTTTATCTTGATGAAATTACAGAGGAAGATCTTTCCGACTTCACACTTGAGATGCTCGTTGAGAATGACGAACTTCTTAACAGAGTCTGTGAATACACAGGCTGGGATAAAGAAAAGCTCAAGAGTTTTGTAAATGATGTCAGCAGCGGAAAGATAACAGGACAGGTTATAACATTGACGCCTACTCCTACATCTACTGTAACACCGACTCCGGCAAGTTCTCTGACACCAACAGTGACGGTGACACCAACCCCGTCGCCGACGGATAATCCGGATGCTTCGCCAACTCCGGTACCGGATCCTGATGCAACATCAACGCCGACACCGACAGTAACGGTAACACCGACTCCGTCTGCTACGGCTACTCCGACTGCTACAGCTACTCCAACAGCCACTCCTACGGCTGCACCGACACCTGCTACCTATAAGGGTCACAGCATAAAGGAAGGCTGTGAACCTACGGAGGTTTGGGGCTTAGAATTTGACGGTATACTGAGATATGTCTGCTATGATGCGGATTCAGATAAGTACTACGGATATGCAGCTGGCAGTGATTCATGGTTTGAAGTAGGAAAACTTGGTGATAATCGTGGATACCAATATCTGGACAGAGACAGCTTCTATTATTTGGCAGACGAAGAAGAATACGAATATGATTACGAGTACCTTTTTGAAGACGAACCTTATGAAGATGATAACGGTGTCAGAAATATAAGCATTCGCTGCTACTATACTGAGGATGAAGAGTGCATATACGAAGGACTTGTTAATGGCGAATGGGTTCAGTTAGATTTCTTCTCGTCATCATCAGGTTATTATATCGACTACCAATATTACATAAAGGGTGAGGATACTCTATATTACACATATAGTGAGGAAAATCCTGGATATACAGCACCTCACATTGATGAACCTGAAGTAAAGTCTGGTTGTTCAAAGACTTCATATTGGGGTAAACAGTATAATGGTAATATGATCTATATATGTGAAGACAGCTCAGGCAATTCCTATGGATATGTTAACGATGGATGGGTGTTGCTTAATACTAATAGCGGTATAGAAATGCCTGATGGTGTAGTATACGCGATTGCCGGTACGGACGATATCTATTTTGTACACAGTTGGGGTGTAGCAACTTCTGATTAACATGAAATTGGCAACGAAAAGGATAAATTATTACTGAATGAACGAAAAAACAAAAAACATAATCATTGCTTTTGCCTGGGCTATATCGATTACCGCGCTGTGTGCGCTTGGTGTTTTCAGACGACCTGAGTTGTGGATCGAGGATGAGATATTCCAGAATCCTGTAGCCGTTCCGGGTGATATTGTCATCATCGGTATTGATGAGAACGATATCAAGGAATTCGGTCCTTACAGTTCATGGGACAGATCGATCATGGCATCGGCTTTGGAGATGCTCGCATCAGATCCTGACCAGCGTCCAGCCGTAGTTGCAATCGATACCATGTATTCAGGCAATATCAATGAAGAAAGCGATGAAAGACTTGCTAACGCAGCTGCTGAGCTGGGCAATGTCATTACAGCTTCACAGGCGACATTTGGTACCAGGACAACTTTTGGAAGCGCTACGGTAATAATCGATGATTTCGCTGTATTAAATTACGAAGAACCTTACGATGCGCTGAAAGAAGTTTCTACACAAGGACATATCAATGCCATGTACGATGAGGACGGTATTGTTCGTCATGCGCTTTTGTATGTTGAACCTGAAGGTAAGAGAGTTTATTCCATGCAGTTTGAGGCTGCCAGGGAGTATGCGCTCCAGAAGGGATACGACGTACAGGTACCGCCCACGAATTCCAGAGGTCAGTACTTCATTTCATTCTCTGCAAAGCCGGGTGATTTCTATGACGGCGTTAACCTCAGCAGACTGATCAAAGGTGAAGTCGATCCTTCTTACTACGCAGGAAAGCTTGTTTTGATCGGACCTTATACGACTGGTCTTCAGGATTCGTACAACACGCCTATCGACAAGGGCCAGATGATGTACGGTGTTGAATATCAGGCTAACGTTATCCAGTGCATTCTCGATGCTAACTATAAGGAAGAGGCACCCGATTATTTCCAGATCGGAGCTTTGTTCATCGTATGCTTCGCATTCTATGTGTTCTGCAATAACAGAAAGCTCAGATTCACGATCCCGGCACTTATTGTCGGTGAGTTCCTTGCGATCGGCAGTTCGATGTGGCTTTATTCCGTCGGATACATTACGCACGCTCTGTGGATCCCTTTGGGCCTCATGGTATTGTTCGTTGCGAGCGTTGCGATCAACTACATCCGTGCCGCTATCGAAAGACAGAACGTAACAAGAACATTCGAAAGATATGTTGCTCCGAATATCGTTAACGAGATCCTGAAGGAAGGTACCGACAGCCTGAAGCTCGGAGGCAAGCTCTGTAACATCGCAGTTCTTTTCGTTGATATCAGAGGATTCACAACGATGTCAGAGCGTCTGTCACCTGAGGAAGTCGTTTATATTCTTAACCAGTATCTTTCCATGACTAGTGCATGCGTCGAAAGATATCAGGGTACGTTGGATAAGTTCGTCGGAGATGCCACGATGGCATTCTGGGGCGCGCCTATCGCAGATGAAGATCCAATTTATCACGCAGCGCTCACAGCAATTGATATAATAAAAGGAGCGGACGAACTTTCCGCTAAACTTAAAGAAGACGTAAATGAAGAGATTCACGTCGGAGTCGGCGTCCACTATGGACCTGCAGTCGTAGGCAACATGGGTTCTGAAAGACGAATGGACTATACGGCTATCGGCGATACTGTAAATACATCTGCAAGACTTGAAGCTAACGCTCCCGGTGGTACTATTTATGTAAGCAGGGCCGTTGCGGATGCATTGAAGGGCAGAATGAAATGTGTGCCCCTTGAAAAGCCTATTAAGCTTAAAGGTAAGGCTGATGGTTTTGAGATCTTAAGTCTTATCGGACCGGAGGAAGAATAAATGCTGAAGTTTTTGGGAAGAGGTTCTGCTTTCACGGATGAGCACAACAGTGCTTATTTCATTGACAATGACGAACTCGTCCTCATCGATTGTCCGATGAGTTCATTCGCCAGGTTGAATGATAAGAACCTCGCATTGTTCGATCACATCTATTTGCTTGTCACCCACACTCATGGGGACCATGCCGGTGGGATTGGGATGCTGATCGACCTGTTACAGTTTTCCGTTAAAACACCGATTACTATCGTTGCTCCGTCTAAAGAGGTAGAGGCAGATCTGTTCTACCTTCTCTCAAGGATCGAAGGGTGCAACAGCTCGTGGTACGAGTTGATAAACGTAGAAGATCTTGATAAGGATTGGTTTATCCGTTCGATCCCCACGTCTCATACGGAAGAACTTGAAGGCAAATGCTTCGGTTTCCAGCTTAAGGTTGAAGGAAAGAATGTTGTCTATACCGGCGATACGAATACGCTGATTCCATATGAACCATACATAGATAAAGGTACGTACCTTTACTGTGAGGTTTCCGGTTACAAGTCTCCTGTCCACCTTTACTGCAGTGAGATTCACGACAAGGTCAAAGATTATGTTGCTTCAGGTGTAAATGTATATCTCATGCATATGGATGATGAGAGAAGGATTTTACAGGTAATGAGTGATACCGGTGCTGAGCTTGCACCGCTTGAACTTGGAGGAACTACTATGGAAGACAACGGAAGAATGCTTAGCGGTATCTTTGATATCACGAACAGCCTTTACAAAGACATGTGCATGAACGACAGCAAGGACCACAAGCTCCTGTTCTCGTATCTTACAGAGCTTAGTAAAACGATCGTTGATGCCGACAGAGCAAGCTTCTGGAAGTGGGACAAGAGAAAGGGCCAGATTTGGACAATGTCTGCCATGGGCATTGATAAGATCGTCATTCCTGATAACACGGGTCTCGTAGGCAAGGCTTTGAGAACAAAGAGAATGCTCATTACTAACGACCCTTATAACGATCCTGATTTCAACAGAGAGATCGACCTTAAGACAGGTTATTGCACAAAGTCCGTTCTCGTTCTTCCGGTTGCCGATATTAACGGTAACTTCATCGGCGCTCTGCAGATCATCAACAAGAATGACGAGCGTGGTTTTGATGAGGATACCGATCCCAAGAAGCTCTCGCTTGCTGCTCTCGTATGCGGTATCGCGCTTGAGTCAGAGACATTCCTTGAGGATTCACATCATGACAGACTTACGGGTCTTAAGAACAGAATGGGCTTCTACTATGACTTCGGTAACAAGTATA
>CAJOJI010000069.1 GCA_905234715.1 uncultured Saccharofermentans sp. | reverse complement strand
TCACATGGAATTAAAGACTGCCATTGTTACCGGAGCGTCTTCCGGAATCGGACTTGCCATCTCGAAAATGCTTGCCGAAGAAGGCTACAAAGTCTACGGAATCGGAAGGATCTTCCCTGACGGCTGTGACCTTTTCGAAAAGCGCATGTCATTAGACTTAAGAGACACAGATATTCTCCTTAAAAAGATATCAGGCATAAAGCGAGTTGACCTTCTGGTCAATGCTGCGGGCAGCGCATTCTACGGACTTGCCGAATTCAACACTCCCGAACAGATTCAGGAGATGTGCAGGGTAGACTTAGAGGCCCCCATGATCCTGACATCAGCTCTGCTCCCGAAGCTCAAAGACGTGAGGGGCATGGTTATTAACATTGCATCTGTTACCTCAACACGCATCAATACACACGGCGCAGTTTACGGCGCGTTGAAGGCAGGACTTCGAAGCTACGGCAGAAGCCTTTATGAGGAAGTACGCAAAACGGGTGTCCGCGTGGTTACGGTCTGCCCGGATCTCACTGCCGGCACCAAGCTCTACAGGAATGCCGACTTCAAACCTTCCGAAGCTGACGGCTGCTTCCTTGTTCCTGAAGACACAGCCGAGTGCGTAAGGGACATCATCAACATGAGAGAGGGCGCTGTCGTTACAGAGGTCGAAGTAAGGCCCCAGTTCAACAGGATAGAGAAGAAGGCTAAATAGGATGACCTCTTGTGCAATTTTCGGCTCAAAATCGGCTGAAAATTGCAAAATCGAGCCCGTTTATGAAATTTTTGCTTAGTTTTCAGAAGAAAACTGCACGGACTAGTTTACGGGAACTGTTTAAGATCAGAAATATAAAGGCCACATCAGGCTGTCAGCACTTCCCGAGGAAGACCATATAGTATCCCAACGGGTCATCACCCAGTCGCCACCACGGTATTCGAACTCCAGGGTATTAGTGCACACGCCTTTTTCGATATAAACTACTTTGGCATAAGATCCGTCTTGAGGTTGGTTTTGGGGACAGGAAATATTACATTTTTCGTCCCAAACCGGGTAAAAATTTCTAAAAAAGTCTTGAAACCCTATTGTTTGTCAACTTTTTGTGCTTTTATTACAGTCACGTTACAAGCACAATATATTGTATTTTGCTGTTGACACAACCACAACATATAGGTAATCTGTAAGAGCGTTTTGAGAAATCCGAAGCGCATTCGCACCTATTTTCAATTCATAAGCGAGGTATTGGGGCATGATCATCGGCGGACTTCAGAAGTTGACTCTTTTGGACTTCGGTGGCTTGTACCGTTTTTACGGTCGGCTGCAACCTGAGATGTCCCTTCTGCCACAATCCCGGATTGGTGTTCAATCCCCCGGATGACATGAGGATGAGCGAGGAAGATTTTTTCGCATTCCTCAAGAAGCGTCAGGGGATCCTTGACGGAGTAGCCATCACGGGCGGCGAACCGCTTCTGCATTCTGACATCGGTGAGTTTATCGCAAAGATCAAGGCTATGGGTTACAAGGTAAAACTTGATACCAACGGCACGTTCCCTGACAGGCTGGAGAAGATCCTGGCCGAAGGCAACGTAGATTATGTGGCGATGGACCTCAAGAACACCTTTGACAAGTATGCGGAAACCGTCGGTATCAAGAACTTCGATGTCGAGCTCATAAAGCGGAGCATCAGGGTGATACAGGAAAGCGGCGTTGCTCATGAGTTCCGGACAACAGTGGTATCGCCTTTGCACGAAGCCGGCGATTTCGAGCAGATCGCAAAGCAGGTGGAAGGATCTGAGAAGTACTTCCTGCAGAGCTTTGTAGATTCGGGAAATCTTTTAAACGGCGAGGGCTTAAGCGAGATGCCTCACGAAGAGTTGGAAAAAGCTTTGGACAATGCGAAAAAAATAATACCGCAATCAAAGATACGCGGAGAGAGTTAAGGAGAGGAACATGTATCAAATCATCAAGAGAGACGGCAAAGTCGTAGACTTTGACTTAAGCAAGATCTCGGGAGCCATTGAGAAGGCTTTCGTTGCACAGAACAGAGAGTATAATTCACAGATCATCGATATGCTCGCTTTGAACGCAGTTTCCGACTGCGAGAAGAAGGCAGTTGACGGCAAGGTAGACGTCGAGTCCATCCAGGACAGCGTCGAGGTTACACTCCAGAAGATGGGTTACGACGATGTAGCTAAGGCTTACATCCTTTACCGTGCACAGCGCGAAAAGATCCGTAACATGAATTCCGCTCTCTTGAACTACAAGAGCCTCGTTGACAGCTACGTTAAGGTTGAAGACTGGCGTGTTAAAGAGAACTCCACAGTTACATATTCCGTAGGCGGCCTGATCCTCTCCAACTCCGGCGCTATCACAGCAAACTACTGGCTGTCTGAGATCTACGACAAAGAGATCGCAGATGCACACCGAAATGCTGACATCCATATTCACGACCTCTCCATGCTCACAGGTTACTGTGCAGGTTGGTCATTGAAGCAGCTCATCCAGGAAGGTTTGGGCGGCATCACAGGTAAGATCACATCTGCTCCTGCAAAGCACCTCTCCACACTTTGCAACCAGATGGTCAACTTCCTCGGCATCATGCAGAACGAGTGGGCAGGCGCTCAGGCTTTCTCCTCATTCGATACATATCTCGCACCTTTCGTAAAGATCGATAACCTCAACTACAAGCAGGTTAAGCAGGATATCCAGTCCTTCATCTACGGCGTTAACACACCTTCAAGATGGGGTACACAGAGCCCGTTCACAAACATCACTCTCGACTGGACGGTTCCGAACGACCTCGCTGAGCAGAATTGTATCGTAGGCGGCAAGGAAGTCGACTTCAAGTACAAGGATTGTAAGGCTGAGATGGACATGGTCAACAAGGCATTCATCGAGATCATGATCGAGGGCGATGCCAACGGCCGCGGATTCCAGTATCCTATCCCTACATATTCAATCACAAGAGATTTCGACTGGTCTGAGACAGAGAACAACAAGCTCCTTTTCGAGATGGCTGCAAAGTACGGTATCCCTTATTTCTCCAACTACATCAACTCCGACATGGAGCCTTCCGATGTACGTTCAATGTGCTGCCGTCTGCGTCTTGACCTTCGTGAGCTCCGTAAGAAGTCCGGCGGATTCTTCGGTTCAGGCGAGTCCACAGGTTCTGTAGGTGTTGTTACGATCAACATCCCCCGTATCGCTTACCTCGCTACAGATGAGGAAGACTTCTACAAGAGACTCGACCACCTCATGGACATTTCCGCAAGATCACTCAAGATCAAGAGAAACACGATCACAAAGCTTCTCGAGGAAGGCCTCTATCCTTATACAAAGCACTACCTCGGAACATTCAACAACCACTTCTCCACGATCGGTCTCGTTGGTATGAACGAAGCAGGCCTCAACGCAAGATGGCTCAGAAAAGACCTCACACACGAAGAGACACAGAAGTTCGCTGCTGACGTTCTCAACCACATGAGAGAGAAGCTCTCCGAATACCAGGAGAAGTACGGCGACCTCTATAACCTTGAGGCTACACCTGCAGAGTCCACAGCTTTCCGTCTTGCTAAGCACGACAAGGCAAAGTTCCCTGACATCATCACGGCAGACGATGCTTCCGGCGTATTCTATTACACTAACAGCTCACATCTCCCTGTCGGATATACATCAGACATCTTCGATGCATTGGACGTTCAGGATAACCTCCAGACACTCTATACATCAGGTACGGTATTCCACGCATTCTTAGGCGAGCGTCTCCCTGACTGGAAGGCTGCAGCATCTCTCGTAAGAAAGATCGCCGAGAATTACAGACTGCCTTACTACACAATGTCTCCTACATACTCCATCTGCTCCGTTCACGGATATCTCCCCGGCGAAGTCAAGGCTTGCCCTCACTGCGGCGGTCCTACAGAGACATACAGCCGTATCACTGGTTACTATCGTCCTGTTAAGAACTGGAACGACGGTAAGCTCCAGGAGTTCAAGGACAGAAAGACATACGACATCTGCAATTCAAACCTGAAGCCCAGAACGGCTACGGTTACGATTACAAAGGCAGAGGACAAGGACATTCCCGATCTTCTTCCGGCAGACGGTCAGGTAAACAAGCCGATGCTCTTCACGACACACACATGCGCTAAGTGCAAGGCTGTTAAGGCAATGTTCGATGAGCAGCGATTCGACTACGAGCTCGTATACGCTGACGACGATCTCGACCTCGCTAAGCAGTTCGACATCGTAAACGTTCCCGTACTCGTTATTCCCGAAGACGGCGGCGTTAAGAAGTACACAGACATCGGACCCATCAGAGATTACGTTAACGAATGCAAAGGCATTAAGGCTTAAGGATTGGTGTTAGAAGAAATCAAGGGCTGTCTCGATTGAGGCGGCCCTTATTCATTGCGGTTGACGCATTTTTGGGTCTTCTCGAAAAGTTTCCGTACAGATGACTCGTTATCTGCCTAATATTTCATTTTCATTATTTTTGAAAAATTCTTTAAAAAATCTTTAGAAGTAGTAGTAGAATACGAGAAACAGCAAAAGGGGTGCTTGTGTTATGGAAGATTTCGTACGTGACCAGAAGAATGTAGGAAGGAAGACCATCACAACATTGCTCGACTTGAGTGTTGCCGATATGAAGGAAGAGGAAGAACTCGATAAGTTCGACTTCGAGACACTCATCGACGAGATCAGAGTCAGCTGATTTGGAAGCAACCTTAATAACGATTGAAACTTACATGGGGCTATTGCCCCATTTTTTATGCCTTCATGCCGAATGCTTTACGGACGAGTGAGAGCATCGAGAGCATCAGGCCGATGCCGCAAACGATCGCAATATCCAATAAGATGAGCACTGTCTGCCTGAAGCCGCCGTTTCCTGCCGGCAGATAGAGGTCGAGTATGCTCTGGATGGGGAACAGGTTGATCTCTATTGCGTGGGCGCAAAGGATGAAGATGCTGTTCTTTCCGATGAGCGACAAGACCTTAGATAAAAGCTTTACGTATTTATCGATAAGGAATGAGATGACGAAGACTGCGGCGCACGAGCAAAGGCTTCTGCAGATGTCGGGCAGGCCTCTGCCGAAATCACAGCGCACCAGCCAGAACGTATCAAAGGTGACGATAAACGATGCCCATACCACTGCGGCTGCGATAAAGCTTAAGACCTTGACCTTTGTGCTTAAGTCCGCGATATAATCTTTATTCTGCTTGAACAGGTATCCTATGTAAACGAACAGCGATGCGCACAGTCCGCTCTGGATGCTGAGCGGGAACCAGAACAGGTATTTGGCGGAGAAATAACCTGCTGCAAAAGCGGCAGCAACGATGAGGATGCGGATCCTGTAATCGAGTTTAAGCAGAAGCCTTATCAGTATGCTCGAAAAGAATAAAGCCCAGAGAAACCAGATAGGTCCGATCTCATAGATCTTAAAAGGAGTCCCGTAATCGCCCCCGGAACCGTATAAAGCAGCAAAGAACCAGTACTTTAAAGGTCCGATAATGCTGCCCTGTGAGAAAAAGCCTTTTACGGTGCCAAGGATCACAATGATTGCGGAGGTGATGAGGTAAGGGACTATAAGTGTCTGAAATTTGCGTTTAACAAACTGCTTAATAGATGATTTTTCACTTAGGAAGTAACCGGAAATAATAAAGAAAAGAGGAACGTCGAAGGTGTAGACAACATGGTTGATATCATCTGACTGAAAGTGCCCCAGAATTATGCAGATTAGAGCGATGCCTCTTGCGACATCCAGATAATCCACTCTTTGCTTTGAAAGGGCGGGAGCCGAGCTTGTTCCTTTATTCATCTGATCCCTCACGGAAGGCGGCTTTTGCCGTCCGGCGTTTGTTTTCTGAATTCTAACATACAGAAAATGGGCGTGCCATTAAGGGCTTCTCTGCATTATTGCCGAATGCACAATCGATCAAGTGGAAAAGCGTGCAAATCCCAACTTTAAAATATGTAAATATCTTTTTATAGTAAGAGCATAAGGTTATATGCGGCGGTGCCCGCAGGAACGGAGGCTCTTATGCTTAAGGATTTTGTTAAGGCTGTTAAGCCTGAAGACGAAGAGTTCGCCAAGAGACTTGAAGACGAGAGGGCGAAGCTTTTCGCATCCCAGATGAAGATAAAGGAAGCCGGGCTCCCCGTAATGGTAATTTTCGAGGGCTGGGGAGCTGCAGGCAAGGGCAGCGTGCTCGGCAAGATCATCAAGAACATCGATCCGAGATTTTTCAGGGTCAAGACTTTCCCGAAGCCGACCAAGGAGGACCTCAGATATCCGTTCCTTTACAGGTACATGAAAGAGATTCCGGAGAAGGGCAAGTTCGCATTCTACGACACCTTCTGGATGGAGGAGATCACTGACCTCCGCATGGAAGAGGTCATGAGCGACAGTGAGTACGAAGAGAGGATCGATTCGATCAACAGGACTGAGAGGTCGCTCGTTGACAACGGCTACCTCGTAATGAAGTTCTTCTTCCAGATCAGCAAGAAGGAACAGAAGGAAAGACTCGAGAAGCTCCTGGACGACAAGGATACGAAGTGGCGCGTCGACAAGGGCGACCTTTACGAGAACAAGCACTACGACGACTGCATGGAAATCTACGACCAGTACCTGAAGGATACCAACAATCCGACGGCGCCCTGGTACATCATCGACAGCAAGGACAAGAAGTTCGCTGAGCTCCAGGTATTGGAGTTCCTGAACCAGGGCATTGAGACGGCTCTGAAGAATAAGAGCACGGCAGCTCCTATTTTGCAGAACACGTTCCCGCTCAAGAAGACTCCTCTTTTAAAAGACGTCGACCTTAAGGACAAGACGCTCACCGATGAGGAATACGAGAAGCGCCTCGACGAGCTTCAGGACGAACTGAGGGATCTGCACAACAAACTCTACAGAAAGAAGATCCCTGTCATCATTGCATACGAAGGATGGGATGCGGCAGGCAAGGGCGGCAACATCAAGCGCATCACCGGCGCTCTTGACCCGAGAGGATATGAGGTGCTCCCGATCGCAAGCCCTGAGCCGCACGAGAAGGCAAGGCACTTCCTGTGGAGATTCTGGACAAGGCTTCCGAGAACAGGCCACGTCGCGATCTTTGACCGCACCTGGTACGGCCGTGTAATGGTAGAGCGTATCGAAGGATTCTGCTCCGAGAACGACTGGCAGCGCGCCTATAACGAGATCAACGAGTTCGAGAAAGAGCTCACGGACTGGGGCGCAGTCGTAATCAAGTTCTGGGTCCAGATCGACAAGAAGACCCAGCTCAAGCGCTTCAAGGAGCGCCAGGCAAATCCCGAGAAGCAGTGGAAGATCACCGATGAGGACTGGCGTAACCGCGAGAAGTGGGACAAGTATGAAGCTGCGATAGACGAGATGATAAAGAAGACCTCCACAGAGTTCGCACCATGGTACATTCTGGAGTCAGTCGACAAGAAGTATGCACGCATCAAGGCGCTGGAGATCGTGATCGACAGGATCAAGGAAGCGTGCGATAAGAACTGAGCCGTCAGAGTGGCACGCAGAAAACAAAACCAAATTGCCTCCCGGGTCTGATCGTCCGGGAGGCATTTTTATGTCTTAAGGAAATCATTTTCGAAGGGGCAGAGTGGTTTGAAAATCAGATATCAGACAACCGGACAATTTATTACCTAAAATTTCCTGTGCAAAAATGGGGCAAAGTCAAACAAACATCCCGAAATAGAGCGTTTTTTGTAGAATTTGACTACCCACTTGCTTGAGCATCCATGCTAAAATAAATCTTGTAGTATATACCATAATTCGATTTTTACAAATAGTTTTTTCATAAATTGTACAAAGATTTTTTAGATATTCTAGGAAAGGCAGGTTCGTATGGGCTTTAAGATCGGTGACAATATAGTTTATGCAGGCAGCGGCGTATGTCAGATAGACGATATAAAAGACATCAGTTTTTTCAAAGAGAAACCTCAGAAATACTATGTTCTGAAGCCTCTCTTTGTAACAAGATCCCAGTTTGTATACGTGCCTTTCGATAATGAGGCCCAGGTCAGCAGGATCAGACCTGTTGCTTCCAAGAAGGAAGCGATAGCCCTGATCGATAAGCTGCCCATCGACAACTGCAGCTGGATCGAAGACCGTAACGAGCGCAAGGCTACTTTCACGGACATCATCGTTAACGGCAGCAGGGAAGATATCGTAGGCCTTATATATCTGATCAACAGACATGCCGAGAAGCTCTCAAAGGAGGGCAAGCATCTGAATGCACAGGATGAGCGTGCGCTGATCGATGCAAGGAACAGGGTGAATAACGAGATCGCGGTAGCGCTCAACATGGAGCCGGACGGTGTCGTTGAGCTGATCCACGAGAAGACAGGTCTGGAAGATTTCGCATAAAACCTATTTGAACGGTATTAGTTATTGCAATATGCAAGAAGGTGTGATTTAATAACCGCAGTTTTTGATTAAGGAGAAGCCTTATGAAGACTGCGGTTTTCTTTTATGCGTATAGCTATTACTACTACTTTAGGGAGACGAACTAAAGCGGCTTTTGCATAGCGCATAGAAAACCAAAGATATGATTTGAGTTGAATAACGCTGCAGGGTACGCAAAAAGAACCCGGCAGCGTTTTTTGTTCAAGTCAGACCATGTCGCAAAAAAATGTAAATCAAAAGGTAAAAGGATACCTTACAAAGGAGAAAAGAACATGATTGCAGTACTGAAGAACACAGCAACAAGAGAACAGATCTCAAGCCTCATTTCATGGTTTGAGGACAAGGGCCTTAAGGTCAACGAGTCCAAGGGTGAGTATTGCACGGTTCTCGGTCTCATCGGTGATACATCAAAAGTTGATATCGATATGCTCCAGGGCTTGGACATCATCGAGAACGTAACCAGAGTATCTGAGACATTCAAGAAAGCAAACAGAAAGTTCCATCCGGAAGATACTGTTGTTGATATCGGAGGCGTTAAGATCGGCGGAGGCAATTTCGCAGTCATCGCAGGTCCCTGCTCAGTTGAGAGCGAGGAGCAGATCATGAGCGCTGCAAGAGCAGTTAAGGCGGCAGGCGCTACGATCTTGAGAGGCGGCGCTTTCAAGCCCAGAACATCACCTTACGATTTCCAGGGACTTCACGAGGAAGGCATCAGACTTCTCCTTGAGGCTAAGAAGGAGACAGGACTTCCCATCTGCTCCGAGATCATGAGTCCTGAGCAGATCCCTGTTTTCGAAGAGGTAGACTTCCTCCAGGTCGGTGCAAGAAACATGCAGAACTTCGACCTCTTAAAAGCTCTTGGTAAGACAGGCAAGCCGGTCCTTTTGAAGAGAGGACTTTCCGCTACCATCAAGGAGCTCCTCATGAGTGCTGAGTACATCATGAGCGAGGGCAACCCGAACGTTATTCTCTGCGAGAGAGGTATCAGAACATATGAGACTTACACGAGAAATACTTTCGATGTAAGCGCAATCTCAGTATTGAAGCAGATCACACACCTTCCTGTTGTAGGTGATCCTTCACATGCAACGGGCAAGTCAAACCTCATCAAGCCGATGTCCATGGCAGCGGTCGTATCAGGCGCGGACGCTCTCGAGATTGAAGTTCACTGCAATCCCGAGAAGGCTCTTTCAGATGCGGCTCAGCAGCTCACACCTTCACAGTTCACGGAAGTAATGGAAGCTATCGGCAAGGCAAGAAGCATTTTGTAATCTATTGACGCTGATGTTTGTCAGCGTCTTTTTATATTAGTTGGGAATTTAATCGAAAAGGAAGTGCAGTCAAAATGAAGATAACAGTAGGTGTAGTCGGATTAGGTCTTATCGGTGCCTCTTTCGCAAAGGCTTACAAGGAGAATGAAGAAGAAGCAATAGTTTACGGCTGGAACCGTACGAAGAGCGTTACTCAGATGGCTCAGATGCAGGGCATCATTGACGGTGAACTGACAGATGAGAATCTCGGCACATGCGATCTCGTCATTCTCTCACTCTATCCCGAAGCAACGATCGAGTGGATGGAAAATCACAAAGAGCACTTCAATAAAAAGGGCATGGTAATCGATGCGTGTGGCACGAAGAGACTCGTTTGCGAGAAGGGCTTTAAGCTCGCTGAAGAGAACGGTTTCCTTTTCGTAGGATGCCACCCGATGGCAGGCACGAAGTTCTCAGGCATGGGCCACGCAAGAGGCGACATGTATTTCGGTGCACCGATGGTTGTAGTACCGCCGGTATTTGACGACATGTTCCTTCTGGACAGAGTTAAGGATCTTCTTTCACCTTGCGGATTCGGAAGCTTCCATCTTTCACATGCGGATGAGCACGACAAGATGATCGCCTTCACTTCGCAGATGGCACACCTCGTTTCAAACGCTTACATCAAGAGCCCTTCGGCAAGAAATCACAAAGGTTTCTCAGCAGGCTCATACAAGGACATGACAAGAGTCGCTTGGCTCAACCCCACGATGTGGACACAGCTTTTCCTTGAGAACAGGGACAATCTCATTTTCGAGATCGACCATCTTCAGGAAGAACTCGGAAAGTACAGACAGGCTCTTGTTGATGAGGATTTCGACGGACTCCGTGACCTGCTCGATGAGGGCAGAAAAATCAAGGAGGAGGTAGACGGCATATGATGACTGTCAATGTCCGTGCCTCAAAAGAATACAACGTTGAGATCGGCGACGGTATCGTCGCAAAGCTCGGCGAGCTTACGAAGAGTGTTTGCCCCAAGGCAATCAAGGCGCTGATCGTATCAGAGACAAATGTCGCTGCGCTTTATCTTGATGTGGTAAAAGCACAGCTCGAAGGAGCCGGACTCGAAGTATTCACTTATGTTTTCGAGGCGGGCGAAAAGAGCAAGAACATAAATGAGATCGCCGGCATGTGGGACAAGATGGCCGAAGCAGGATTTACCAGAACTGACCTCGTTGTCGGTCTTGGCGGCGGCGTTACGACCGACATGGCAGGTTTTGCGGCATCGACATTCTTAAGAGGAATCGATGTCATTCAGGTGCCGACTTCGCTCCTTGCGATGGTCGATGCAGCTGTCGGAGGCAAGACCGGAATCGACATCCCGATGGGCAAGAACCAGGTTGGCGCTTTCTGGCAGCCGGGCCTCGTTCTTGAAGACACGTCATTTTTGAAGACCCTTCCCGATGAAGTATTTACTGAGGGCATGGGCGAGGTCACAAAGTATGCGTTCATAATGGATGAGAAGCTTTTCGACCTTCTCGAAAAGCAGAACGGCAGCATAAGAGACGACGCATCAGTTCTTGAGAACGTAATCGGCATGTGCGTTGCAGACAAGGCTGAAGTCATAGGCGAGGATGAGAACGACAACGGCAGACGCCAGATCTTAAACTACGGCCATACAGCAGGTCACGTAATCGAGCGCGACAGCGGATTTACAAAGCCTCACGGCATCTGCGTTGCAAAGGGCATGGGCATCTTCATGGATGCATGCGTAAGGGCAGGGACATTAAGCGTGGAAGACGCAAAGAAGATGAAAGATCTTCTTGCTATGTACAATCTCCCTGTAAGTGATGAGATCACGCCTGAAGACATCGTTAAGGGCGCGATGAACGATAAGAAAAAGCGCGGAAATACCTTATCGGTTATACTTGTAAACAAGATCGGCAAAGCCGAGATAAAGAAGATGACAGCAGAGGAGTTCCTTAAGTTTTTGTCGGTATGAAAATCTCAGTTAAAGATCTTAATCTTGATATCAAAGCACCGCTTTCAAAGTCGGTCTATCACAGGGAGCTCATCGTTAACTTCGTCCTTGGCGCGCGCGGTGAATTTCTGACAGAAGCCGAAGATGACAATGACGACATAAGAGCCACAAAAGCATGCCTCCGCGCACTTGAAGATACTAATGCGGAGACAATAACTCTTAACTGCAACGAGAGCGGATCGACACTGCGTTTCATGATCCCCGTCGCACTGGCAGTGAAGTCTGATGCCAACAAAACTCTCGTATTCAAAACAAAGGGAAGACTCATCGACAGACCTATTGAGGAGCTGTCCGACTGCCTTAAGCCGTTCGGCGTAGTTATAACCAAGAACAAGGAAGCAAACGAGATCACGGTTACGGGAAACATAGAGCCCGGTCGATATGTCATTGACGGCAGCGTTTCGTCGCAGTACATCTCAGGACTTCTCATGGCGCTCTCATGCTTCGATAAGGAATCCACGATTGAAGTTACGGGCGGAGTCGCATCCGTTCACTATATCGAACTTACCGTTGCCGCTCTTGCAAAGTACGGCATAAGCATCGTAAGAGAAGGCGACACGTTCAAAGTTCCGGGAATTACTTCAGACATTAAAGCTCCTGACGGAAACTTCGAAGTTGAAGGCGACTGGAGCAACGGAGCGTTCCTGCTTTGCCTCGGAAGCCTCATTCACGGCGCGTTCAGGGCGATAAGGCGATACTTCATTTCCTTAAGCTTGCCAACGTAACTTATCTTTCCGAAGGCGATACTTTCTTTGTCATGGACAGTGTCAGGAACGGAATAAGAGAAAAGGTTGAGATGGACTGCAGCGACATTCCGGACATCGTTCCGTATATGGCCGTTACAGGCGCTTTCAGAGCAAAAAAGACGATCCTTAAGGGAATAAAGAGACTCAGGATCAAGGAGTCC
The DNA here is from genome assembly GCA_905234715.1 of uncultured Saccharofermentans sp. Classification (GTDB taxonomy): domain Bacteria; phylum Bacillota; class Clostridia; order Saccharofermentanales; family Saccharofermentanaceae; genus Saccharofermentans. The sequence continues at coordinate 5,589 of CAJOJI010000069.1, read as the reverse complement.
GACAGGGCAGAGGCTATTAAGCAGATGCTCACAAAATTGGGCGGAAATGTAACGCTCGAAGAGGACACTATTACGATAGAATATATAGATAAGGTCGCTGACGACATTGTGCTCACTTCGTCGGGCGATCACAGAATGGCGATGGCCGCAGTATTGTGCGCCGCTGCCACGGGCAGGGAGATCGAACTCGATAACATCGACTGCCTCGATAAATCCTTTCCTGAATTCAGGAAAGTCTTGTTGAAGGAGATGACCGTATGAATTCAAGCAGCACATATCAGGGCGATGCACTGGACATCATGATCTACGGTGAGTCTCACAGCGAGGCTATCGGAGTTTACATCAACGGCCTTCCTGAAGACGTTACGCCTGACAAGGCAAAGACAGCAGCCTTCATGGCAAGACGTGCGCCGGGCAAGAATGCATGGTCCACACCGCGAAAAGAACCCGATGAGGTTATTTTCGAGCGCAACGGCACGATGCTTCACGGCTACATCATCAACACGAATACAAAACCCAAGGACTATGCGTCCATATTAAACTGCCCCAGGCCGTCTCATGCGGACTATGCGGCAACTCTTCTTTACGGCGACGAGGCTTCGAAGTCAGGCGGCGGAATCTTCTCCGGACGCATGACCGCTCCTCTCTGCATCGCAGGTTCCATTGCTTTGCAGGAGCTGAATAAAAGAGGCGTCCAGATAAGTGCGCACCTTAAGAAGGTCGGCGGAGTATCCGACGATTCTTATTTCGATCACGGCGTAAACGACGAGGGATTCAGGAACAGACTTTCAGTTGTCGAGAACAAGGAATTCCCTGTTGTTGACGATGCCAAGGGCGAACTCATGAAGGCAAAGATCGAAGAGGCAAGGCAGGAGGGCGACTCAGTAGGAGGCGTCATCGAGTGCGTTGTTTACGGCTATCCGGAAGGTATCGGAGGACCGATCTTCGACGGCATCGAAGCAAAGCTTGCACAGATCCTTTATGCGATTCCCGCAGTAAAGGGCGTCGAGTTCGGCAACGGATTCGAAGGCTCGGATCTTAAGGGTTCAGAAAATAACGATGCATTCGTTTTCGACGACGAAGGCAATCTCACATTAAAGACAAATCACAGCGGCGGAATTCAGGGCGGCATCAGCCTGGGCGATGTAGCGCCGATCGTTTTCGACGTGGCATTGAAGCCGACACCGTCTATCTCGAAGTCACAGGAAACTGTCGATATGGCCGCACATAAGAACACAACAATCAGCATTGAGGGCAGACACGATCCGTGCGTCGCACCGCGCGCCGTTCCGGTCGTTGAAGCCGCAGCCGCAATCGCACTTTACGACCTGCTTCTTGTATCAATGTAATGGAGGATAATGCCATGAGCGAGAGATTGGACCTGAACGGACTCAGAGGAAAACTCGACGAGATCGACAACAGCATTTTGGACCTTCTCGAAGAGAGAATGGCGACATGCCGCGAGATCGGAAATGTCAAAAGAGAAAACGGCATGGACGTTTATGCTCCCGCCAGAGAAGAGGAGAAGTTCAAGGCTTTAGAGGAGATTGCCGGATTTGAGAGCAGACCTTACGTAAGAGATCTTTTCAAGACTCTCATGGACATCTCCAAAGACCACCAGAACAAGCCCGCTTTCGGCGTTCTGGGCAGAACTTTGGCTCACACATATTCACCTGAGATCCACAGTCTTTTCGACTCATCTTATTCGTATTCCATAATCGAGCGCGAGCCCGAGGAATTGGAGACACTCTTTAAGAGCGGCGTCTTCAAGGGCTTCAACGTTACCATTCCTTACAAGAAAAATGCATGCGCAATGTGCGATGAATTGGACGATGCTTCCAAGACGACGGGCAGCGTAAACACAGTTCTTTTCGAGGACGGCAAGGCAAAGGGATGGAACACCGACTACTTCGGATTTATCTACATGCTCCACAGAAAGGGCATTTCCGTAAGCGGCAAAAAGGTGCTCGTATTGGGCACGGGCGGAGCAGCATCCGCAGTTTTCTATGCGCTTAAGACACTCGGCGCAACTGAGACTTATGCGTGCGACCTCGAAACAGAGATCAACTATTCCAACGTTTACGACAAGGCAGGCGATGCTCAGGTAATCGTCAACTGCACACCTGTCGGAATGTTCCCTAAGGTCGATAACAGACTTTTGGACCTCACGAAGTTCAGCGCTCTCGAAGCATGCGCAGACGTAGTCTACAATCCTTCAAGAACAAGGTTCCTGCAGGATGCGGAAGAATTGGGCCTTAAGACATGCGGCGGACTTGCGATGCTCGTTGCACAGGCATATAAGTCTTCTCGAATTTTCGCAGGCGACATCGAAGGCGCTTCACTTCTCGGCAATCCCGACAAGAGCATTCCTTCCGAAGCTGAAGAGGCTATCGAGAAGGTCATCAAGGTTCTTGAGAACCGCATGAAGAACATCACCATTATCGGCATGCCCGGTTCAGGCAAGTCGCTTCTCGCAAGAAACATCGCAAAGGTAACGGGCCGCACATTGGTCGACCTCGACATCGCTTTTGCAGAGAAGTTCGGACAGACACCTGCAGAAGTTCTTTCAGGTCCGGGTGAAGATGCATTCAGAGAGATGGAGTGTGAGAGAGAGATGTAATGTAGAAGGGTGTGGGCGGCATCGTAACTCGCGACGTCAACAAGTTCTATGTACGCTGCAATTCAAACGTCTTCTATCTCGAGCGTCCTTTGACCGCGCTCACCGATAAGAACAGACCTATCTCTCAACTCCACGGCGTCGAGAAGCTCTACTCACAGCGTAAGGACAAGTATGAGACATGGTGCGACTACCGTTTCTTCTACGACAGATTCGATGAGAAGCAGGATTTCTACGATAAGGCGATCGCCGACATTTTAGGAGCTTTGAAGTAATATGAAGATCCTTGTTTTAAACGGCCCCAACCTCAACATGCTCGGCATCAGAGAGCCCGACATTTACGGCGCACAAACCTACGACAATCTCATCGCCCTCATCACTTCGCACTGCGAAAAGAAGGGCATAGAAGTCAATTGCTTGCAGAGCAATCACGAAGGCGATCTGGTCGACTACATCCAGCAGGCATATTTCGACAAGGTCGACGGAATCGTAATCAATCCGGGCGCTTATACCCACACTTCCGTCGCACTTCTCGATGCGCTTAAGGCGGTATCGATCCCCGCGGTTGAAGTCCACATCTCCAAGGTCAATGAGCGCGAGGCTTTCCGCCAGATCTCATACGTCTCTTATTACTGCTCGAAAACCATTACCGGCAAGGGCTTTGACGGCTACATTGAAGCCATCGATTTCTTAGCTGACGGAGCAAAGTGATCTATAGTCACGGCCTTTAAAACTGACATCAAACAGCCATTTATTATTTAAGCAACTGCACGCGCATTGTGGTATTATCTTATCTGTTAAGTAATTTTACTTAAGGAGGATAATATATGGCTAATTTTTGTCCTAACTGCGGCAGTTCTGTCAGAGAAGGCGCCGCATTCTGCGCTCATTGCGGATCAAAGTTAGGAACTGCAGCACCCGTTGCTGAAGCAGCACCTGCTCCCGTTGAAGCAGCTCCTGCGGCACCTGTTGCAGAACCCGCACCCGTTGTTGAACCTGTAGTTGAAGCAACACCCGCAGCACCCGTTGCTCCCGTTGTTGAGCCTGCACCTGTAGCTGAACCCGTAGTTCCCGCAGCAGTTGCACCGGCAGTAGAACCCGTTGTAGAAGCAGCTCCCGTAGCTGAACCCGCACCCGTAGCAGCACCTGTCGTTGAGGCAGCTCCCGTTGCTCCCGCTGTTGAACCTGCACCTGTTGCAAAACCTGCACCTGTAGCAGCACCCATTCCGGAACCCGTTCCGGTTGCAGCAGCACCCGTTGCAGCTCGCGTAGCTGAAGCACCCGCAGCACCTGCTGCAGCAGCTCCCGTTACAACATCTTCAGAGCCCATGCCTTTCGAGGCACCTTCCGGCCCGGTTGTAACAGCACCTGCTGAAACAACTGAGACAGCTAACGCTCCCAAGAAGCTCAGCAAGGGCGCGATCATCGGAATCATTGCCGGTGTTGGCGTTGTTGCACTTGCTCTTATCGCTGTCGGCATCATCGCTATCCTTAACGGCGGTTTCGGTCTCGGCGGAACTTTCATTGACCGTGCCGAGAAGATGGACATCGTTGACGGCAGCCTCAAGAAGGATAAGTACGCTATCTACGATGAAGACTTCAACGACTATATCGTTGAGGCAAGATGGTGGGACTATGACGACACAATGGATAAGGCCGGCTGCTATAACGTAGACACAACTACTCTGGCTTTCTCCATCGAAGTCAACGAAGATGCTGAAGACGAAGTTTACTATGCTTACTACTACAGCAAGGATAAGGAATTCGACAAGGAAGATCTTTCCAAGCCTTTATACAGCGACACTATCGGACCCGTTGAATACGAGAGCGACGGAAGAGCCTATTACAACGTCGACTGCGACAAGAAGATCTCCAAGGGTTACTACGTTGTAGTTGTTGCTGCAAGTGAGAAGAGCATCAACAAGCCTTACATCATCGCTTACGCAGAAGTTAAGTAAGACCTGGTTTAATTCAGTTTTCTAAAGAGGTTGTCTCATGTGAGGCAACCTCTTATTTTGTCTTTTCGCCGCCCGGGCACAACGAAAAATATACCAAAAAGTTCTTGTTTCGAGGATTTTGACTATTAACTCACGAAAACATATACCAAAACGTTTTATTTTCGAGAAATTGGACTAATAAAAATGCCCCCGGAATTTCCGAGGGCACGAGAACTCAATTTAACCGATCCTTAAGGATGAGGATAACCGAGTGCATCGAGGAAGTCGTTTACTTCCTTCTCAATTGTGAGGTCGTAGTCGCTGGAGATTGCAACGATTACTGTGTCGCCCTTGAGGTAGATAGCATCGTGATAAGGTGTGTATGTGTTAGCAATCTTATCGTCGTATCTGCCGTCGATGAGAACATAAGCTGTGTTGCTGCCTACTTCGTGGCTGCTGATGCCGGAGAAGTTCTTGCTGTCGAAGATGCCTTCGTAATCAGCATAGTAGAAGTCGAAAAGTGCCTTAGCTGTTGCCTCGTCTACGCACTTTGTGTAGCTGTACTGGTTCTCTTTGTCGGAGATGGCATCGATGTTTACGATAACCTCGAAATCAGTGCTGTCGCCTGCGAATGAGAAGCTTGTATCAGCCATTACTTCAACATAGGAATTGTCAACGCCAATCTTCTCGAGTGCTGCGAGGAAGTCTGCGTCGCTTACGTCAGCCTGAGCTGCCATATCTACCTTGGGTTCGTGTGTGACACCTGCGCATCCTGCGAAAAGCATTGCTGCTGCGAGGAAAGAAGCGCCGGCTGTCATGATCTTAGAAGTCTTCATAATTTCCCTTTCCTTTCATGTTTTCAAAACAAAGAGAACTATAACACAAAAGGTATTTATTTTGAACAATATAAAAAAGTATCGGGCAAGTTATTCGATAGCGTTCAATTTTCCATTGCAAGCAAGTTACTCGATGTCGTGTTATAATCATTCGGCGAGAATATTGAGTATCTGTATAGGAGGCATGATAAAAAAGTAA
>CAJOJI010000068.1 GCA_905234715.1 uncultured Saccharofermentans sp. | reverse complement strand
TTATCCTTGTTATCGAATATTTTCCCGGATCCGTGACCTTGATCTGATTTAAGAGGTTTCCGTTGCTGTCATAAGTATCGAGCATGGTCCTTCTGTAATTATCATAGTCAGAAAGATTCGTAAGACTGTACAGGTGATAAAGCCTGTCATTTTCATAAGTTACGACGCTGCTGTCGATCATCTCGGACGGCAGCTTATCAGTCTCTAAATCGAATCTGACTGATTCATACCATGGGTCATCCTCTTTCACTACGATGTTTTTGGTGTTGCTTTTTGCACACGATGTGATCATTGGCGCAAGCATGCTGACAGCCAATGCTAATGCTGTTATTCTTTTGTACTGCATTGTTTCCCTCCATATGAGAGCTAATGATTCCTATTACCATCTATACTGTAAAACATTTTTTATTTTTTGCATCCGAAATACGCAAAAAGACACGAAAACTATGCCGAATTGATGCTTTTGATGGAGTCTCGTAAATATGATTAGAAATAAGACAGTCGGTTAATTATTTGTTACTTTTTGCTCTTCAGGGTGTAAGAGTGGGTTTCCAATAAATATAATCAGGGAAATTCACCTAATATGATGACGCGAGGATATTCGTAATGAGCAATACGACACCCGCAAAACCTGCTGTAAAGAAGTCAAGTGGTCTTGTAAATAAGACCCTGCATTTTCTTGTCCATAACGGTTTTGCATTCACCGTAAGCGTGATGTGTCTTGTTCATTCGATCCTTCTTGCGATTTTCCTTTTTGCAGGCGTAATGCCTTTGGTACAGATCAATGCCTTCAGTGTTCTGGTATATATATTTGCATTCTTCCTTTGCAAATTCGGTTATATCAGGGCCGTATATTTCAGTATCGTCCTTGAGGTTACTTTCTATACCATCATATCGACATACTATGTAGGACTCAGGTGCGGCACATACTGTTTCCTTTTCTCGATAGTTCCGATAATCATATACTTCGGTGCTTTTCTTTATCAGGGCTCGAAAAGATGGAGTATCGTTCTCATGCTCGCTCTGAACTTTGCAACTTTCATCGCCCTTTATATAAGGTATGCTCCGATCGAGCCTGTCTATGATGTGCGACCTGTTACCAGAATGGTACTTGTGTGTGTATCTGCATTCGCCATGGTATTTTCGACGATCTTCTATAACACGATCTACATCTATACGACTGAGAGAGAAATGGGCGATCTTGAAAAGAAGAATAAGCAGCTGTCATCAGATGCGCACGAGGATGCACTGACAAGTCTTTTGAACAGACGCGGTTTCCTTCCGATTGTTAAGGAAATGATGGAAGATCACTCAAAGGATTTCTGCATTGCATTTTGCGATCTCGATAATTTTAAACGTGTAAATGACACCTTCGGTCACGAAGCAGGTGACGAGGTGTTAAAGCATGTTACGTCGCTCATTAAAAAGGAACTTCCCGGATGCGACATCTGCAGATGGGGAGGCGAGGAATTCGTTATTCTCATGCGCGGTTACAACATGGTAACTGCAAAGGATAAGATGGAGGATTTAAGGAAGCATATCGAATCGAATCCGACAGTATTCTTTAATAAGAGAATTCCCATAACATCGACTATCGGTCTTGAAGGATACAAGGCAGCTTTTACTGAGCCTGAAGAGATGATAAAGGTTGCCGATGCGCGTATGTATTACGGCAAGCAGCACGGAAGAAATATCCTTATCTACGAGGATATGGATTAATCAATACTTATAACTTTAAGATCATCCAAGCCGCGCTCGTCGTGGCTTGTTATTATGAGCAGACGGCCGTTAAGATACTTTCTGATAAATGAGATGGTCTTGTCTCTTGAAGCATCGTCAAGGCCCGTGAAAGGCTCATCGAGAATGACGGCATCAGAATCGTGAAGCATTGCTCTTATAACTGCGAGACGTCGCTTCATTCCGCCTGACATTTCGCCGGCTTTTTTGTTTACCGAATCTTCCGGGAGAAGTTCGCAGATTGCCTGTGTAGCAGCTTCATTGGAAACATTTTCATTTACTGCAAGGATATTTGTTAATGCAGTTTCTTTTTCGAAGAGCCTGTTCTCCTGGAAACATACTGCAAATCGCATGTTGTCAGGGATATTCAGTTCACCTTCGTCGGGTTTAAGAAGTCCGAGAATAAGAAGAATGCATGTGGTCTTGCCGATACCGGAAGGACCCTTTAAAAGATATCCGCCCTCATCGAAAACGGCGCTGAAATTATCCAGTACTTTCTTATCTTCAAATGACTTGCTGATGTTTTTAAGTTCGATCATTTGAGCACCTTCTTTACGATGAATGAGATAAGTCTTTCGATGATGAATGCGGCGAGAACCGCTGTGAGCGTCCATGCGAGCATCTCAGATGTTGCAAGGTTGATCTTGGCTCTGTAAAGTCCGTTGCCGACAGATCTTAAAGGCTGGCCTACGACTTCTGCCGTGATGCCGCCTCTGAATGCCATGCCGATAGCAAGGGAAACTGCGCTCTTTATGTGTGATGAAAGGGAAGGCAGATAGATGTAGCGGATCTTTTTAGAGGTCTTCATCTGAAAGACCTTTGCCATATCGAGCATCTTCTTATCAGTAACTGAGAGGCCTTCAAGGATGTTCTTGTAGAAGATCGGGAAAGCGATAACTGATGAAACGATAACCGTGACGTTTGAACTTCCTGCCCAGATAAGAGCAATGATTATGAAGCTTACGACAGGGATCGACTTGACGACTGAAACAAAAGGGGACAGAAAGTCTTTTACAAGACTGAATCTGTATGAAAGAACAGAAAGGAGCGTTCCGGTCACAAGACCTATAAGAAAACCTATAAGGACTTTGCCGGCCGTTGCTCCGACGGAAAGATAGAATGACGGCTGTGTTCCAAGATCAATCAGGGCTTTGACCGTATCGACCGGCCCTGACAGAAGGATGCTGTTATTTACTATAACAGCAAGGATCTGCCATATGACGAGCCAGATCAAAACGATCAAAGTTGTCCTGATATATTTCCTGGTTTTCATTTATCAGCCTTTGTAGTAGAACTCATCTCCGGGGAGATTTCCGCCTACGGCCTTGGGATCGTAATTGTAGAGGACCTCAAGATATGCGGAGAGATTCGTCTTAACGCTGTCGCCTGTCATGCATACGACGTTGCAGAGAGGGATAGCCTTCTTGGCGATGGGCTCCTTGCCGATGATGTCGCTTGCTACGACGAGTGCAGCTGTGGTATCAACGTCAGAATTGGCTGCATTTACGCTTGCCTCATGCTCGCTGATGAATGTCTTGACTGCTTCGGGATGTTCTTTGAGGAAGTCGTTTCTTACGATAGTTACGCCTGTAACCATTCCGAGACCGCCTGTTAATGACTGCCATTCGTCCTCAAGTGCAAATGCGGGAGCGATTGCTTCGTTCTGTGCGCATGCAACTGTAACGAAAGGCTGGGGAAGTACTGCGATCTGTGTGGGATCTTCTGCGAGTACTGCTGCAACTTCCGTTGATTCGGACTTGAACTCGATGGTGCAGTCGGATACTCCGTTCTGGTCAAGGAGATATCTGAGTGAATACTCGGGTGTTGCGCCCTGGCCTGTTGTGATGACTGTCTTTCCTGCGAGGTCAGCAACGGACTTTACGGATTCGTCGCCCGTAACGCAGTAAAGAACGCCTAAAGTGTTGATGTCGATGGCAGTAACTCCGCCGCTTGTCTTGTTGTAGAGAACAGAAGCGAGGTTGGCCGGTACAAGAGCGATATCAAGGTCGCCTGATACGATCTTGGCTGTGATCTCGTCGGGTGCTGCCGACATGGTGAAATCATACTTTCCTTCGGACTCGCCCTTAGCTGACTTGTCCATGAGGTTAACGATGCCGATAGTTGTAGGTCCTTTGAGTGAACCGACTCTGACGACTGTGTCGTCCTTCTTCTTTGCACATCCTGCCATGAATCCGATGGACATAACGGCAGCAAGTGCGGCTGCAATAATCTTATTCTTCATAAGATTTCCTTCTTTCTAATATAAAATGCGAACTGATTATACACCCTTCTTAAAAAAGTGCGTTTGTCAATTTTTGTTTACAGGCAGTAAATTCTATCGACATACTGTCTATTTATAATAATTTATAACTCTAACTATCATGGCCGAACATTAATTAAAATATTTTGATATAATTATATTTAAGTTATTGTTTTTCCGTGATGAGCCAGAGGACACCTGATAAAGGTCTTTCGGAGGAATATATGGCAGATCAGGACATGATTTTTAAGAAAATATCCGAAGCTTTGCTTGTGGATTATTCGAGTGTTTATTATGTTAACGCCATAACTAATGAGTATTACTGGTATTCTGTAAATCCCGAATTCCATTCTTTATGCCTGGAACAGGGCGGAGACGATTTCTTCAAGAACATTATCCGTGACTGCAAGAAGGTCATCTATGAAGAAGATCAGCATATCTTCATTGAGGACATCCAGAAGGAAAATCTTCTGAATGCAATGAAGAAGGGCAGTATGCAGAACATCGAATACCGTTTGATGATTAACGGTGTTCCGACATGGCATTCCCTCAGACTGATCCGCGGCGTTGATGACAATGCCGATTATTTCATTCTCGGCGTTTTAAATATCGATGAGGAATACAAGAGACGCGAAAAGGAAAAGGAACTGGCGCGTCAGAAAGAAGTATTCAACCAGATCACATCCAGCCTTGCCGAGCAGTTTGATACTCTGTATTACATTGACGTGAAAACAGGCACTTATGTTGAGATCTCTTCAACTGACGAATATAAGAAACTCAATGTTCCGGCAACGGGAAGCGATTTCTTTTCGGAGAGCCGCAGAAGCATCCGTAAATACGTCATTATAAGGATGCCATGCTCGAAAACCTCAAGCACAGGAATTCCTTTGCGGCTACTTACCGTCTGGTTGTTAACAATCAGGTAAAGCACATAAGACATACGGAGATACTTGCAAGCGACAAGTCACATATCGTTGTATGTATCGAGAATATCGATGATGAAGTCAGGGCAAGTCTTGAACTTAAGGAGTCTACAGAGAGAGGCCTTACCTATACGCAGATTGCGGAAAGTCTTGCAGCACAGTATGACATTATCTACTATGTTGATGCCCAGACATTATATTACTTTGAATTTGCTTCGAATAAACTTTACGGAGAACTTGAGATACAGGAAGAGGGAGAAGATTTTTTCAACACGGCAGAGAAAAATGCCGACATGGTACTTCACCCTGAAGACAGGGAGAGGATAAAGCTTTTCCTTAATAAGGATAATCTCATTTCCCGTTTGGAAGAAAACAGGCAGCTTATTGAAGATTACAGAATGGTAGTTGACGGCGGAAATGCCCAATATACCAGAATGATGGTCAGCTGGTCTTCTGACAAGTCACATTTCATAATCTGCATTGAGAACCGTGATGACATCATTAAGAAAGAGAATGAGCAGCTTCAGGCTATTACCACGGCGAACGAGATGGCACGCCGCGACAGTCTTACGGGCACAAGAAACATAACCGCATATCATGAATATGAGAAAGAACTTCAGCAGATCATCGATGATAAGACCGGTGAACTGTTCGGCATAATCATGTGCGACTTAAATGACCTCAAGATCATCAATGACACACAGGGTCATAAGGCCGGTGATTTGCGCACAGCCCTGTATTCAGAGTCGGCGGAGATGAATTTGTGGTTGTCCTGAAAGATCAGGAGTTTGCAGACCGTGAGAATCTTGTCTCGACATTCAGAAAACATGTTGAGGAGCACATAAGAATGGGGCAGGGACCGGTCATAGCCACGGGTCTTGCCGTATATCAGCCAAACAGTGATGAGAGTGTTGAAGATATTTACAAGCGTGCGGATGAACGCATGTATGAGAATAAGTCCCACCTGAAGGAGATGAAACTCGCAGGAGAGACTTACTCCATGAAAGATCTTGATAATTCAAAGGTCATTACCGAAGAACGCAGAAAGCTGCTGGATGCATTGTTCAAGTCCTATGATGTTGTTTCAGAGGGAACTTACGTTTATCTCTGCGACATGAAATATGATTTCTCCAGATGGTCCAAAAATGCCGTCGATGCATACGGACTTCCTTCTGAATACATGTATGGCGCAGGAGATATCTGGGAGAACTATATCCATCCCGATGACCGTGATGCATATCACAAGGGCATCGATGAGATTTTTGCAGGCAATTCATCCAGACATGACATGCAGTACCGCGCCAGAAGAACTGACGGCGGATATGATGTATGTACCTGCAGAGGTGTTGTACTCCGTGATAATTTCGGTGATCCTGATTATTTTATCGGAACGATAAGAAATCACAGTTCACAGGGCAATATCGATACGCTTACGGGCCTTCGCAACCAGTATGGTTTCTTCGATGAACTCGACAGTTGCATAAAGAGACAGGCGGAGATAACCGTCCTGGTAATTGGCATAAGCAAGTTCTCCGAGATCAATGAAGTTTACGGATACCATTTCGGCAACCGTGTTCTTCAGCTCTATTCAAGAAAAATATATGAATCAGTCGGTAATACCGGAAGCTGTTTCAGAATCGACGGAACAAAGTTTGCCGTAATCAGCAATTCGCTTTCACTGGATGAAGTTCAGGGAAAATATGCTGCTTTCCGTAACTATTTCCGTGAAGATTTCCAGGTTGATGACAAGAGGATCCTGCTCGAAGTAAACTGCGGTGCACTTAAGCTCGATGCCTTTGATTTTGATTCGCAGACTGCATATGCGTGCCTTAACTTTGCATATGTTGAGTCCAAGACGCGTAATCAGGGCGATATGGTCCTTTTCCATAATGACTATGGTGAAGACAACAAGCAGAGACTCGAAAAGATCCATGCGATCCGCGCTTCCATTATGCACGGCTACAGAGGATTCTATCTCCTTTATCAGCCTGTCGTTGATGCCCGGACAGAGCAGCTCATCGGAGCAGAGGCGTTGCTGCGCTGGAAGAACGATAAATACGGAATGGTGCCTCCTGACCAGTTCATCCCGCTCCTTGAAGCTGACCCCCTGTTCCCTGAACTCGGTGAATGGATCATCAAGGAAGCCGTTTATGCCGCAAAGAAGATCCTGAAGAAGAATCCGGACTTCGTTATCAACATTAATCTGTCTTATACACAGCTCGAAAAACCTGACTTTGTGGATATGGTATTCCGCATCCTTGAAGAGATGAAGTATCCTCCGGAACACATCTGTTTCGAAGTTACTGAAAGATGCAGACTCCTTGATATCGATCTTCTCAAGAATGTCATTGCCAACCTCAAGTCCAGAGGAATACTTGTTGCGCTTGATGATTTCGGTACAGGATTCTCATCGATCGGAATCGTTAAGGAACTTCCTTTCGACATCATCAAGATCGACAGAGGCTTTGTAATGAGAATCGAGGAAGACGAGGTCGAGAGAGAACTTATCAAGTATTTCGCAGGTTTTGCTTCGCTCTTCGGTGCCAAGGTTTGCGTCGAGGGAATAGAGACCGAAGGAATGAGAGACATCCTTCAGATGTACCATGTCGAGAGCTTCCAGGGTTACTATTATGCAAAGCCTCTTAAGCTTGATGAAATTGTAAAGTGGGAAGCCGTTAAGAACGATTAAGACAGCGGAGGCTGCACTGACCGTCATGAAGAAGAAAAGGCACATCAACAGATCAGTCATCATATCGGTTATTCTCATGATGATCGTTTGCATTACCTTGCCGTTTTCGACACCGGTAAGAGCTGATGACAGCAAGGTCGTCCGCGTCGTCTGGCACGAACCGCCTTATTTCATTACCGATCAGTACGGAAGAAAATCCGGTTATTCATATGAATACCAGCTGAAGGTTGCTGCTTATACAGGCTGGAGATATGAGTATGTTGAAGGCACCTGGTCCGATCTTTTCGAGATGCTCAAAAAAGGCGAGATCGATCTGTTAAGTGATATCTCATATACGGAAGAACGTGCAGAAGAGATGATATTCTCTTCGATTCCCATGGGTACGGAATCATACTATGTATTTATCTCGCCCGATAACACTGAGATCGTAGAAGCTGATTATTCAACTCTGAACGGAAAGAGCGTGGGAATTCCCGAAGGAACGATACAGGTTGAATTCTTTAAGGAATGGGCAGCAGAACAAAATGTAGAAGCGCAGATCATCGAGATAAACTGCGATTCCGAAGAAGGTATAAAAAAGATTGGTACGGAATTTGATGCTTTCGTAACCATGGATACTTTCGGTTCGCCTGATACGGCAGTTCCGTTGTGGAAGGTCGGTTCTTCGGATTTCTATTTTGTCGTAAGCAAAGACCGTCCTGACTTGGCTGCAGAACTCGATGAGGCGTTAAACCGCATTCAGGATGAGAATAAGTATTACGACCAGCAGCTGCACGACAAGTATCTTAAGAGTACAGAGACATATAAGTACCTGAGCAATCCCGAAATCGAATGGCTTGAAGGTCATGGTAAGATCCGTGTCGGTTATCAGGATGATTACCTTTCTTTCTGTGCAAAAGATCCCAAGACCGGTGAATTGACGGGCGCTCTCAAAGAATATCTTGAATATGCTTCTTCGGCTTTCGAGAATGCCGATGTCGAGTTTGAAACTACAGCATATCCCACTGCCTCTGATGCTTTGGAGGCACTTAAGAGGGGAGAGATCGACTGTGTTTTCCCGGCTAATCTTACGACCTACGATGCCGAGCAAATGGATATTGTAATGTCGCCGCCTCTTATGCGTTCCCATATGGATGCAGTGGTAAGGGAGTCTGACCAGGCTGATTTCCTGAATAAGGAAGAAGTGGTTGTGGCAGTAAATAAAAACAACCCCAATTACGACCTGTTTCTGGAAGAGAACTTCCCGGGATGGGGCAGGGCATATTTCAAAGATACATCAGCCGGTCTTTATGCGGTTTCAGCCGGAACTGCCGACTGCGTTATCGTAAGCTCTTACAGATACGGCAATATTGCAAAGCAGTGCGAGACTCTTCACCTGACGACTGTTTATACAACTGTTGACATGGATTACTGCTTCGCTGTGCGTCTGGGCGATACCGAACTGTATTCGATCCTTTCAAGGGTTACCGGAGTGGTTCCTGATGAAGTGATCAATTCGGCTTTAAATTATTATTCCGCAGAAGCCATGAAGACGACCTTCGGTGATTTAATCAGGGATAATCTCGGTATCATAATGACTGTTGTGGCAGTTGTATTGCTCGTTATCCTGATCCTTCTCTGGTGCAGCTTCCGTGCTGAAAGAAAGATGCATGAAGAAGAACGTCTGGTCAAAGATCTTAATGCTATAGCTTTTGTTGATTCGCTTACTTCAGTGCGCAATAAAGCATCTCTCATGGATTATATGCAAAAACTGCAGGAACGTCTCGACAGGGGTGACAAGATCAGTTTTGCCGTAGGAGTCTTTGACTGTAATGATCTAAAGAAGATCAACGATGAGCGCGGCCACGATAAAGGCGATACATATCTTAAGAATGCATGCGATCTTATCTGCAGAGTCTTTGAACACAGTCCCGTTTTCAGAATGGGCGGAGATGAGTTTGCCGTATTCCTGCAGAACTGTGATTTTAAGAACAGGGAAGCACTTATCAGGCGCTTTGCCGATGAACAGGATTCAATCAATGAATCTGCATCGGATATTTGGAAAGAGATTCATGTTGCGTTCGGTATTGCAGTCTATGAGCCGGGAGTAGATGATTCGATCGAGGATGCCATGCGCCGTGCCGATAAGATCATGTATGAAAACAAGCGCTTAATGAAGGAGAAGGCTGAAGCCTGATATCACTTATCGTTCTTAACGAACAATGCTCTGTATTCTCCCGGTGCCATCCCTTTTTCTTCGCGGAATACCCTGTTAAAACTCGGGATGCTCTGGAAGCCCGAGAGCATGGCGATCTCGGTTAGTGTGTGTCCTTCTTCGGTCAGCAGTTCGGAAGCTTTCTCAAGTCTTATCGTGTTCAGCCATTTATTGTAGTTCATGCCGGTAACATTCTTGAAGATCCTGGAGAAATAATCCTTGCTGATGCCGGCCATCTCGGCCATTGCGCCCTGTGACAGGTCATCCGCGGTGAGATTGTTCTTTATGTAATCGGTGACGGACATCAGTCTCTTCAAAACGTCATCGCTGTATCCGTACTGGTCTTCCACTTTGAGTTCAGGAGCAAGTTCTTTCCTGTAATCGAGAAGTGTCAGCATAAATTCCATAAGGAGCATGCAGCATCTGATCTCACGGTCTGATCTTCCGGAGAAGAAGAGATCCTTCATTTTATAGATTATCTCTTTGAGCTTTTGGGCAAGCTCAGGGTGGGTCTGCGCACGGATAACATGCAGGTTGCTGTAAAGGTGCATAATGCGGCGAAGATCGAAAAGAGAATTGATAAAAGCGTTCGAAAACTGGACTACAAGCGAATTGGCCCTGTCTGCATCTGTGATCGAATGCATTTCCATCGGCCATACGAGCACGATGTCGTCAGGTTCAAGTTCATAAGTGTTCCTGCCTACACAGTAAATGTTCGGCATATCAGGACCAACGAGCAGGATCTCACCATATGAATGCCAGTGGGCCTTGTAGCTCCTTTCCGCATATCCGGTGGACATGTTAAAAGAACTTACATGGTCAAAATCGTAGATCTCATAATTGCTGTAATCCATATGCTCACTTTCCGTTTCAGTAGTGAATTAATTATATAAGACATAAATATATCTTGTATGTCATTGTTTTGGTTTTTTGTTCCCCTGATGACAAAAAATGATAAATCCGATTCCGAATAGTGAGGAGGATTGACCGGATTCTAATAATATAATTCCCACCGAAAATCGGAAAATAACCGGGGAGATGTGAAATATGAGAAGCAACACGATTGATATGACACAGGGCAGTCCTGTAAAACATATCCTGCTTTTCGCATTGCCGACACTTATCGGCAATGTATTTCAGCAGATCTATAATCTGGCCGATTCTATGATCGTCGGTAACGTCCTCGGTAAAGACGCATTTGCAGCCGTAGGCGCGACTTCCTCGATAACCTTCCTCTTTTTCGCGCTTTGCAACGGTATAGGAAGCGGAGGCGGAGTCGTGGTGTCCCAGTATTACGGAGCACAAGATGACCGTAATGTTAAGAAATGTATAGTTAATACAGGTCTCATTATGCTCATCGTACCCGTTGTGTTTGGAATTGCCGGTTTCACCACGGCGCCGCTTTTGCTTAAACTCCTTCAGACACCTGATCTGATCCTGGCAGATGCGGTTCTCTATACACGCTATATGTGTGTCGGACTTCTGTTCGTTTCGCTTTATAACTTTATATCTTCAATACTGAAGGCGTTGGGTGACTCAAGATCACCTTTGTATTTCCTCATAGCATCGACTCTTATCAATGTCGGTCTGGACTATCTTCTCGTAGTTGTTATTCCCATGGGGATCAAGGGTGCCGCTCTTGCAACCGTCATATCACAGTTCTTATCGGTACTCCTTTGCGGGATCTATGCATATAAGAAGAATCCGTATTTCGCGATCGGCAAGAAGGACATCTCGATCTCAGGAAGCATGGTAATGAAGATCGTAAAGCTTGGCGTTCCGATGTCATTGCAGTTCGCACTGATCGCCATCTCATCGATGGCACTTCAGTTCGTCGTAAATACTTTCGGAACTACAGTTATCTCCGCATTTACGGCAACAAACAAGATCGAGCAGTTTATTCACCAGCCTTACATGACACTTTCTGCAGCACTTTCAACATTCAGCGGCCAGAACTTCGGTGCAAAGAAGAATGACCGTGTTCTCAGAGGTTATAAAGTAAGCCTCATAATGATGGCAATTCTCACAGTATTCCTCATGCTTGTCATGCAGGTATTCGGAAGAGCAATCGCTTCGTTCTTTGTTCCTGAGCAGGATGTTGTTTTGCTTGCTGCAAAGGGCCTCAGGATCACGAGCGTATTTTATCTGACACTCGGCATGATCTATGTTGTCCGCGGAGTTCTTACAGGCATCGGAGACGCATTCTTCTCGCTCTTTAACGGAGTTATCGAAGTCATCGGAAGATTCACCATTCCGCTTCTTCTCACATCCTATCTCGGATTCGGCGAAGCAGGCATCTGGCTTTCTTCCGGCGCTGTCTGGCTCATCAGCGGTGTTACCGCATGGATCAGATACAGAGCATACTTCGGTTCAAAGGCTCAGGCATCTGTTAAACCTGCCCTGCATACGGGTAAGCACGGTCTGCATGTCAGCAGATCAGGCAGAAAGTATGCCCCATCACAGAAATAAATTAATTCCATCCCGAAATAGAATTAGTTTATAAAAAGCCCCGTTACCTTAAGCACACAGTAACGGGGTTTATTTATTCTTATCTGTTGTCGACTTTCTCGGGATACATGTCGTGGTTAAAGAGTCTGTCTTCTGCAACCTTTTCCCACTTCGTTCCTGGCTTGCCGTAATTGCAGTACGGGTCGATCGATATGCCGCCTCTTGGTGTGAACTTGCCCCATACTTCAATGTATTTGGGATCCATAAGCTTTATGAGATCCTTCATTATGATGTTTACGCAGTCCTCATGGAAATCTCCGTGATTACGGAATGAGAACAGGTAGAGTTTTAATGATTTACTCTCGACCATCTTCTCGGACGGTACATAAGAGATCGTTATTGTCGCAAAGTCTGGCTGGCCGGTAATGGGGCACAGGCTCGTGAATTCGGGACAGTTGAACTTAACGAAATAATCGTTGTCCGGGTGCTTGTTCATGAATGTCTCAAGGACGGACGGATCGTAATCCATGCTGTATTGGGTACCGTTGCTTCCGAGCTTTGTAAGACCTTCTTTTTCGCGCATATGTTACCCCCTGATGAGATTGTATTTGATGCCTTCATCGAAAGTATCGATGCCTTCTGCCTTCTTGATCTTCTTTACAACGAAGTATGTAACGGGAGTAAAAAGCACTTCATAGCATACCTTGAACAGGTACTGGAAAAGGATCATCTGAAGTACGACCGAATTCTCCATCGTTCCCCAGAAAGAAATGGTAATGAAGATAACTGAATCCAGACCTTCACCGACAACTGTTGAGAGAATGGTACGGATCCAGAGGTTCTTTCCCTTGGTAACAACTTTCAGTCTGGATAAGACGATCGAGTTTGAGAACTCACCGAAAAGATATCCGGCAAATGATGCTATAGCCACTCTCGGAGTGGTGCCGAGAACTGTCGCATACGCATCCTGGTTCTCCCAGTATCCCGGATGGGGAAGGGCAATCGTAAGGAGATAGATGAGCACTGCAAAGAAGCTGCATGCAAATCCGAGCCAGATGATGGTTCTTGCTTTCTTGAATCCGTAAACTTCCGTGAAAACGTCACCGATGATGTATGTGACGGGGAAGAGGATGACTGCTGCAGGAAGGGTAATGTTCTCTGTTACTGCCCAGAGCTTTCCTGCAACGAGGTTTGAGAGCAAAAGGCATGTCACGAAGATGATGCCGATGCACATAAATAATCTTGATACTGTTTTCTTTTCTGTCATTTTAAAATCTCCAAAATAAAAAAGGCTCCCAAAAACAGGAGCCCTCATTCAATCAAATAAGCAACTTAATAGCACATGATATAAATGGTTGTCCTGGTTTTGTTTATCGACAGGATGGCACAAACGAACTGTCGGCTCATAAAAAGCACGCATAAAATAACATTTTCTGTTTATATGGTCAAGACAAATAATCTTGATTTGAAATAGCGCGAGTGTTAGCATTGACGGGATTAAAAACAAAGGACACAGATAATGGGATATTTATACGAGACACATCTTCATACATGCGAGGCAAGTGCTTGCGGCAAAGTCCACGGTGAAGACTATATCTCTTATATGATGGCTAAAGGTTACAGCGGAATGATCGTTACGGATCATTTCTTTAACGGCAACACATGTGTCCCTGAAGATCTTCCCTGGAAAGAAAGAGTTGAGATATATGCGTCCGGTTACGAGAGAGCTTTAAAGGCTGCTGAAGGCAATGACTTTCTCGTCATGTTCGGTGTTGAGATCAATTTCAATAAAGATGAATATCTGCTCTACGGAATCGATAAGGACTGGCTTATTGCCAACGAGTGCATCATGGATATGACAAGACACGAACTTCTTGATGCTGTCCATAAGGCAGGCGGGATTATGATACAGGCCCACCCTTTCAGAGAGAGGGATTATCTGTCTGATATTAAGCTTGCTCCTACGGCATGCGACGGAGTCGAAGTATATAACGCTGCAAACAAGCCCAACATGAATGCTCTTGGTTATGAATATACTGTTGATCTGGGACTTCCAATGACAGCAGGATCGGATATTCATTTCTTCCACGACAATGATATGGGCGGCATGCTTTTCGAAGAAAAGCTCAGTTCGGTCAATGACTATGCATCAGCTGTTAAAAACGGAAAAGGCATTCCCGTAAGACTCGGGTCCGACGGCACGATCACGCCTGTTTCCGAGATCAAAGAGCAGACGGTATCAACTGATCTTCCTACGCTTCCGGTAATTTATCCTGAAGGAAAATAAGTTTTTCTGCAACAATTTATTCTTCTGAATTGTATTCATAGTGTTACAGGCAATAGGGGACCTGAAAGCTAATAATCAAGGAGAATTTTTTATCATGAAAAAAGCAAGTGTTGTTTTATCAACATTGATCCTGCTCTCATCAGTTGCAGGCTGTACCGCAACAAATGAGACAACAGCAAGAGAGACAAGAAACGACGATACGGATGTCACCATAGTTCAAAGTGATGAACCTGATGAAACCGATGTTACCGATCCTTCGGGTACAGTGATCATCCCGATGATTCCCGATTCTGAATTAAAGATCGATTATGTTCCCGAAGATCACGGCAGAGTAATTCCTTTCCTCGCAGTCTATGAGGAAGACGAGTGGATGCCTGAAGGAAACAGGTATACATACGGTCTCATCGATCTGGACGGAAATCAGATCTGTGATGCAGTGTTTGATTCTGTGATCAGCTGTGATGAATGGAATTGTTATATCGTCAGAAGCACACAAGGTGATGTAACAAAATACGGATTGCTCTCATATGACGGTTCGAAGTTTTCAGGTCTTATCTATGACGGCCTTTACAATATCGGTTATACAGATAAAAACGGAGCATGCTTTTACGGAAGTGTTTACAGCGACGGATATATCTGGGTTAAGTTCATTGATCAGAATTTCAACGAAATACTCGCGTATGACATTACAATAGATGAAGCAGAGCTTGGTCTTGATGCAGCAAGCGCGCAGCTTACTGTCAGTTATATAGGTGATGGCCGCGCGTACATTTCCAACCGTAATGAATTCTATCCGAATGATTATCTTATTGACACGTCAAACGGTAAGGTCCTCTATCAGAGCAGTGCTCTTGAGATGACAGAAGGAAAACTTTTCGGAAACGTTATCATTGAGCAGGAAGCAGACGGTCAGGGGGTAAAGGTCTATGACATGGATGGCAAAATCATCGTTGATAACAGCCTGGCATATTCGTGGAAGGTATGTTCCGACAGATACATGATCGCAGCTGACGGCGTACTCAATCTTTACGACCGTGACTGGAATGTTGCAGCATCCATGGAGATCCTTCCGAATGCAATCGTTATGAGTTCTTTTGAAAAGATCGCGGTAGGCGGAGGCTTCAATACAAAGCTTTACGACAAGGATCTCAACCTCATAGCAGAGCACGACGATATCTACCTTGGCGACGGAACATATTTCAGAGACTGGCATGGTTTTGGTGACGGCGATATGTTCTTTGATTCAATCAGCTACGCAGACACAGTCTATAACCTCAACACAGGTGCAAGAATTGTAAAAGAAGACGGCTTCTTCTATTCATTCGAGTACGGATATATCGTCGCCGACAACGTCAGCAACGGTAATGATCCTGTCAAGAAGTGGCGCGTATACGACGGCAATTTCAATCTTGTAATGGAAGGCACGGGAGATGCTTACACGACTCAGGATGAAGTAACAGGTGAGGTATTTATTTATTCTTTTGAAGACGGAAAAACAACAATATACTCGCTGACCAATGGAGAAGAACTTTTCAGCCTGGATAATCTAATCTACAACATCAACGTTGTAGACGGAAGATTCTTCGGTGCCAATAAGACTTACTTCTTCATGACGGACAGAAACGGTTCAAACTTGTTTGAGTATCAAGTAGAGCACAAGACACTCAGATTTATTTAATCAGGTTTGATCGTCAGAATGACAGTTACTGATTCCAGCCACGTCTTAAGACTTGCTCTTCTGACGTAAAGACTGTTGACGATGACACTGTCAGGATGAATCTGTTCATCAGATCCGGGCGCAGGCGCGACGAAAGTCCCGACTGCGCTTATTACATAAGGAACACCGTCGACCATGCCGAGATATATCATCATGTGACCGGGAAATGCGATAAGGCTTCCGGGTGTGAGCTGTCCGATCTCGTAAAGCTTATCTTCATCACTCATGTCGGATACATCGACAGAATAAACGCCGGTTGAAGCAGATTGCTTTACACGCGGAAGCAGAATGCCAAAGCAGCGGTATACTTCTCTCGTGATCCCGGTGCAGTCGTTCGCTTCAAGATCTCCGCCCCAGCCGTAGCGGTCGCCTAAGAGCTTGAATGCCTGTCTTACGATATTGGCGGGAGTGTAGGGAAGGAATCCAACATGCACGTCATCTGACATGGGGATAAGAACGTATTCATCTTCAATGTATCCGTCGCTGCCTCTTGTCGGAACCTTGACCACATAGTCGCCGTAAGTTGTTCTCTGGTTGATCACTTCAGGTGCATCTTCAGCTGATACAAGTTCCATCTGCGTTCCCATCGGCAGGACGAGGTCTGATACGGCTTCACAGTGCGGATCGGTTCCGAAT
>CAJOJI010000067.1 GCA_905234715.1 uncultured Saccharofermentans sp. | reverse complement strand
CGTATTCGGCGTAACGCTTGTATTCGGACTTCTTGAAGAGGTCGGCATTATGGCCAGGATCTCTTATGTATTCGATAACACAATGGCTAAGTTCGGACTTCAGGGTAAATCGGTAATGCCTTTCCTTATCAGCTTCGGTTGTACGATGGGCGGTGCTGCAGGCACGAGAGTTATCGACAACTGGGGACAGAAAGTTCTTACCATTGCTCTTTCATGGGCTATTCCGTGCGGTGCTGCATGGGCAGTCATCCCTATGCTCTCAACATTGTTCTTCGGTGCATGGATGCCTGTTATCATTACGGTTATCCTTCTTGTCATGATCCTGCACATGTGGATCACGGCGAAGCTTTTCGGCAAGGCGCTCGTAAAGCCTTCCGACAGATACGGCATGAT
The DNA here is from genome assembly GCA_905234715.1 of uncultured Saccharofermentans sp. Lineage (GTDB taxonomy): Bacteria > Bacillota > Clostridia > Saccharofermentanales > Saccharofermentanaceae > Saccharofermentans. The sequence continues at coordinate 10,897 of CAJOJI010000067.1, read as the reverse complement.
CATGGAACTTCCTCCTTATCACAAGCCGAAGTGGGGTTCGCTCTTAAGATTCGTTTTCGGAAGGACAAAGGAAACATTCTTCAGATCATTCAAGGTCGTACTTATCGTTGCTGCAGTATTCTGGCTCCTGTCATTTACAAGCAGCGGAAGTGCTGACAATTCGATCCTGTTTAAGATTGGTCAGGCAATTGAGCCCGTCACAATGTTCTTCGGAATGAAGTGGCAGACATTCGTAGCATTCATTGCGTCATCTCTCGGTAAGGAAGGTGCTCTCGGTGTATTGAGCACGATCTTCTCCGGAACAGGTTCCATCACAGTAGGCTCGATGCAGTCTGCCGAGACGGTATCAAATCTCAATGAGCTTCTTCTTGCGAATATTACCAAGCCGGAAGCACTCGCTTTCATTTTTGCCATTACGTTCAATATGCCCTGTATCGTTGCTCTTGCTGCAACATATCAGGAAACACACTCTGCAAAGTGGACTGCGATCATCGGACTTTATTACACATTCACGGCGATGGTGCTCGCTTGCATCGCATACCACATTGGACTTCTTATTTGGTGATAATATATGCAGGAACTCTTAGAACTCCTTAAAGACGGAAGATCACGTTCAACGAAGATGCTTGCCGAAGAACTCGGCAAGCCCGTTGAACTTGTTGAGCGCGATATCGAGTTTCTCGAGCGGACCGGAGTTATAAGAAGAATCGAGTTCTCGATGTGCGGCAGCTGCAACGGCTGTTCAACAGGAGATGAGAAAAAGACCTGTCCCGGATGTATGCCCAAAGACGGTTTTAAAAATATGGGCGTCATGTGGGAGATCGTGTGAATACTGAGGTAAGACAGAATGGAATTTTACGAAACAGGTAACATGTCCGGCAAGACGCTGATGCTCCTTCCGGGAACATGCTGTGACTGGCAAATGAATTTCAGTACGGTTATAGACAGGCTCTCTGAGAAGTATCATCTCATATGCGTGAATTACGACGGCTTTGACGGAACGGGAACGGTTTTTCCTGACATGATCACCGTCACAGAAAAGATCGAGAAGTACATTCAGGAAAACTATGGCGGCAGAGTGGACGGAGCATTAGGTTCGTCTCTCGGCAGCAGCTTTGTAGGCCAGCTCATAATGCGTGAAAACATACATGTGGATCACGGTATTTTCGGAAGCCCCGATCTTGACCAGAGCGGTGTCCTTTCAGCAAAGCTCAAATCTGCTCTCGTGACTCCTTTGCTTACTGGATTTACTAAGAGTGAGAAGAAAAAGCAAAAGGCAAAAAAGAAGTTTGTCGAACTTTTCGAGATGGATGTGAAGACGGCTGAAATGTTCCTTGAATCATTTACGAGATTCAGTACGGAGTCGATCAAGAACGAGTTCTATACGGATCTTATTACATGCCTTAAAGATGATATCCATGTTGAAGGAACTACGACTCATTTTATCTATGCAAATAAGATGGGCGAGAAATATAAGAAACGTTATCTAAAATATTTTCGTGATCCCGATATAAGGGAATTTAATATGCAGCATGAGCAGTGGCTTTTCGGAGGCGCCGGGTACGCTGAACCTGTCCTTAAGGCAATAGATGAGTTTATGGAATCCTAAATAAAATAAGATATTTGCCGGTGTGGGAAATGGCTCCTACGGCAAATTTATGGCTTCAAATGATTTTCAATTGAGAAAAGGACTGCAGAAGTGTCGTTTTGAGGTATGCCCGAAATGTAATGATTTAAGGCTTTTGCTGTTTCCGTTTACTCGATTACCCAAACCAATGATGTTGATATGGAATAAATTGGTTGAATTTGTCATAGAGTTTGCATGATGTATCAGTAGTATATTACGTGCGACGCATGCGAGCGTTTAGAAACATTATTAGCAAAGAGGTAAGATACATGAATCACAATGTAATTTCTGATGAGTATCTGCAGAAGATGAACGCCTATTGGCGTGCAGCAAACTATCTCGCAGCCGCTCAGCTCTATCTGCTCGACAATCCTCTCATGAGAGAACCTCTCAAGAAGGAACACATCAAGAAGAAGATCGTCGGACACTGGGGAACAGTTCCGGGACAGAACTTTATCTATGTTCACCTTAACAGAATCATCAATAAATACGATCAGGATCTTATCCTGCTCTCAGGCCCAGGTCACGGAGGAAACTTCTTCGTTGCCAATGCATACCTTGAGGGTTCTTACAGCGAAGTCTATCCTAATATCAGCCTTGATATGGACGGTCTTCAGAAGCTTTGCAAGCAGTTCTCTTTCCCGGGCGGAATCAGCAGCCACGTAGCACCTGAAACTCCCGGTTCTATCCACGAGGGTGGTGAGCTCGGTTATTCCATCGCTCACGCTTTCGGTGCAGTATTTGATAACCCTGATCTTATCGCAGCATGCGTAGTAGGTGACGGTGAGGCAGAGACAGGTCCTCTTGCAACATCATGGCAGTCAAACAAGTTCCTTAACCCCGTAAATGACGGTGCGGTTCTTCCTATCCTTCACCTTAACGGATTTAAGATCTCCAACCCTACAATTCTCTCAAGACTTTCACACGAGGAGCTCGAGGCATTCTTCAAGGGTAACGGCTGGAAGGCATATTTCGTTGAGGGCGATGACCCGATGACAATGCACAGAAAGATGGCTGAGACACTCGACATCGTTGTTGACGAGATCAAGGCTATCCAGAAGCATGCAAGAGAGACGGGCGATACAACAAGACCTGTATGGCCTATGATCGTTCTCCGTACACCTAAGGGATGGACAGGTCCTAAGGAAGTTGACGGCAATAAGATCGAAGGTTCTTTCCAGGCTCACCAGGTTCCTGTAATGATGGATAAGCCTGAGCACATGGATATCCTTAAGCAGTGGCTCGAGAGCTACAAGCCCGAAGAGCTTTTCGATAAGGACGGCAGACTCATTCCCGAGCTTCAGGAACTCGCTCCTAAGGGTGACAGAAGAATCGCTTCCAATCCTCACGCAAACGGCGGTAAGTTGCTCAGAGACTTAAGACTTCCTGATTTCCGTAATTACGCAGTAGACGTACCTGCACCCGGTGCAGTCGAGAAGCAGGACATGATCGAGCTTGGCGGATACATCAGAGACGTATTCAAGCTCAATGACGATCAGAAGAACTTCAGGATCTTCGGACCTGATGAGACAATGTCCAACAGACTTAGCAAGGTTTTCGAGGTCACAAACCGTGACTGGAACAACCCCATCGACGAGGGTACAGACCAGTTCCTCGCTGCTGACGGACGCGTTATGGACTCCATGCTTTCAGAGCATATGTGCGAAGGCTGGCTTGAAGGATACATCCTCACAGGCCGTCACGGTTTCTTCGCAAGCTATGAGGCATTCATCAGAATCATCGACTCCATGGCTGCTCAGCACGCTAAGTGGCTCAAGGTATGCAACGGACTTCCTTGGAGACGTCCTATCGCATCTCTTAACCTTCTCCTTACATCTAACGTATGGCAGCAGGACCACAACGGATTCACACACCAGGATCCGGGTTTCCTTGATCATATTTCCAACAAGAAGGCAGACGTCGTAAGACTTTATCTCCCTCCGGATGCTAACTGCCTCCTCTCCACAATGGATCACTGCCTCAAGAGTAAGAACTATGTAAACGCTATTGTTGCAAGTAAGCACCCCAGGCCGCAGTGGCTCACAATGGATCAGGCTGTTAAGCACTGCACACAGGGTATCGGCATTTGGGACTGGGCTTCCACAGATACAGGTGACGAGCCTGATGTTGTACTCGCATGCTGCGGTGACACACCTACGCTCGAGGCTCTTGCAGCTGTTGATATCATGCACCGCGAGATGCCTGACGTTAAGGTTCGTTTCGTTAACGTTGTTGACCTCATGAAGCTCGAGCCTAAGGACAGACATCCTCACGGACTTTCCGATGTTGAGTATGATGCTATCTTCACAAAGGATAAGCCGATCATTTTCGCATTCCACGGTTATCCGAAGCTTATCCACGAGCTTACATATGCAAGACATAACCACAACATTCATGTTTACGGTTATCACGAAGAAGGAACGATCACAACACCGTTCGACATGCGTGTTCAGAACGAGATCGACCGTTTCGACCTTGTCATCGCAATGGTTAACCACATTGAGTCTCTCGGAAACAAGGGTTCATTCCTTATCCAGAAGATGCGTGATAAGCTTGTTGCTCACAAGACATACATTCACGACGTAGGTATCGATATGCCTGAGGTTGCTGAGTGGAAGTGGACAGGCATTAAGTAATTCTGTATTTCATAAAACCACAAGAGAGGACTTCGTATAATGAAGTCCTCTTTTTTTATTTGTGCATCACGTTGAATCTGTGTGATAAAATAAGCAAAAGAAATGGAGGTTTTCATTTATGCAGGAATCAGGAGAAATGTATCTCGAGACTATTCTCGTACTTTCCAAAAAGGGCGCGCCTGTGCGTTCCTTGGATGTTGCAAGGCAGCTTAATGTATCAAAACCGTCTGTAAGCCGTGCGATGGGAATTCTTAAGAACGGCGAATATATTGAGATAGATGATCAGGGTTATATCACATTAACTGCTGAAGGCGCTAAGATCGCCAAGAAGATCTATGAGAGACATATTGTTATCAGTGAACTCCTTATGGAACTCGGCGTCGACATGAAGACTGCTGAAGAAGATGCATGCCGTATCGAGCACGTAATCAGCGATAAGACATTCAAGGCCTTAAAGAAGCACAGAAAAGAATATGGCGGAAAGTAATTTTTCCGTTAACGATACTAAATAAATCCAATAAAGAACCCGGCTCTAAAAAGGGGACAAGAGCCGGGTTCTTCATCTATAAAGTCAGGTAGAGGAAATTACTTCTTGATGTGGAACGCTTTCATTTGAGGATAGATAGCAGCGTTTCCAAGCTGTTCCTCGATGCGGAGAAGCTGATTGTACTTAGCAACTCTTTCACTTCTTGAAGGAGCACCTGTCTTTATCTGGCATGTGTTAAGTGCAACTGCAAGGTCAGCGATAGTTGTATCTGCAGTCTCGCCTGAACGGTGAGATGAGATTGCTGTATAGCCTGCAGCGTGAGCCATCTTGATTGCTTCAAGTGTCTCAGATACAGAACCAATCTGGTTGAGCTTGATGAGAATTGAGTTTCCTGCACCGAGTTCGATACCCTTTGAAAGTCTTTCTGTATTTGTTACGAAAAGATCGTCGCCTACGAGCTGAACCTTGTTGCCGATCTTTGCTGTCATCTTTTGCCAGCCTTCCCAGTCTTCTTCATCGAGTCCGTCTTCGATGGAGATGATAGGATACTTATCAACAAGGGATTCCCAGTGAGCGATGAGCTCGTCTGATGTGAATTCCTTACCGGACTTGGGCTGCTTGTAGAAGCCCTTGCCCTTTTCGCTCTTCCACTCGGAAGAAGCGGCATCCATTGCGATCATGAAATCCTTGCCGGGTTCATAGCCTGCAGCCTTGATAGCTTCGAGGATCTTCTCGATAGCTTCCTCATCGCTCTTGAGGCTGTTGGGAGCAAATCCGCCCTCGTCGCCGACTGCTGTAACGTCACCCATTTCCTTAAGGAGCTTCTTCAAAGAATGGAATACTTCTGCACACCATCTCAAAGCTTCCTTGAAAGAGGGAGCACCTACAGGCATGATCATGAATTCCTGTGTATCAACAGCGCTGTCTGCATGAGCGCCGCCGTTTAAGATGTTCATCATAGGAACGGGAAGTCTGTTTGCATTAGCGCCGCCTAAGAATCTGTAAAGAGGAATATCGAGAGCCTTAGCTGCTGCTCTTGCTGTTGCGATGGAAACGGCAAGAATTGCATTAGCGCCGAGATTTGACTTGTCCTTTGTACCGTCTGCTTCGATCATAGCCTTATCAACTGCATATGTATCGAATGCATCCATGCCGATGATCGCATCAGCAATAGTTGTATTAATATTATTAACGGCTTTGGTTACACCCTTGCCGAGATATCTTGATTTGTCTCCGTCTCTGAGTTCGAGAGCTTCAAATTCACCTGTTGAAGCGCCGCTCGGAGCGCAACCTGTTGCTACTGTACCGTCAATAAGAGTTACTTCTGCTTCAACGGTAGGATTTCCTCTGGAATCGAGTATTTCTCTTCCGATTACATTTTCGATAATGAGTTCTGTCATTGTGAATTTCCTTTCCTGACATCATATCCGCCGGAAGCGATGAATAGGAGAGGCTTCCGGCGGGCACATGATTTATTCGTGGTTAGCCACCGCTAACCAAAAATGAATATATCACACGAATGCCTACGATGTCAATATGATTTTCGATGCTCTGAAAATAAGGATTCTTGAACAAAAAACGAAGATTGACAATGCGATTATGAAGTGATAGAGTTAGCGATGGCTAACCGAAAAGGAGAGATAAATGTCTGAGGATAAGATTGTAAGATATGGCGCACCGACGCTCGCTGGCATAAAGACCGGAAGCCTTTTCACCCTGCGTATTTCCTCCGATGATCTCAGACATGATCTATCAGCCCTTAATAAGTTTTTGAGCAAAAAAGGTATCCGCATAATCCCTCTTAAGGTCTGCGAAAAGTATGCACTGATCTATTTATACAGACCTGACATGCTTGATAGGGATCTTAAGGACCCTTTGGCTAAGAAGATACTCCAAAGATTCGGTTACTCTATCAGTAGTTCTGACAGGTGTGTCGTCGATCTCGTGAGAAGACTTAATTCATCTCTTGCATTTCCTCACGAGATCGGACTCTTCCTGGGTTATCCGCCGTCAGATGTAGACGGCTTTATCAACAATCCCAATGAAGGATTCTGTGATGTCGGTTACTGGAAAGTTTATTCAAACGTCGATAACGCCAGAAAGCTTTTTAATCGATACAAGAAATGTACTGAAGAGTATGGCCGCATGCTTAGATCGGGCAGAACACTCGAGCAGTTGGTTGTTTGAGTACTGTTAATAAATATAAGAAACGTGAGGTTTTAGTAATGAGTAAAGTAGCAGTTGTATATTGGAGCGGTACAGGTAATACCGAGGCTATGGCTAAGGCTGTAGAAGAGGGTATCAAGGGCGCAGGCGCTGAAGCATCTGTAATTGCACCTTCTTCATTCGATGCATCCAAAGTAGCTGAATTTGATGCAATTGCATTTGGCTGCCCTGCAATGGGTAATGAAGTTCTCGAAGAGTCTGAATTCGATCCTATGTTCACAGGCATCGAGTCTGCTTTAAAAGACAAGAAGATCGCTCTTTTCGGTTCTTTCGGCTGGGGCGACGGCACATGGATGAGAGACTGGGAAGAAAGGTGCAAGACAGCAGGTGCAGTGCTCGCTGTTGAATCCGTTATGGCAAATGATGCTCCTGACTCAGAAGCAGTTGAAAAGTGCAAGGCTTTAGGCGCTGCATTGGCATGAGGTAACCTGAAATGATGAAGCTCGTACTCGTAAGACACGGCGAAAGCGAATGGAATAAACTCAACTTATTCACAGGCTGGATGGATGTCGACCTCAGTGACAAGGGCAGAGAAGAAGCGAAGAATGCCGGTAAGACTCTGAAGGAGGAAGGATACGACTTTGACGTATGCTACACCTCATATCTTAAGAGAGCCATCCATACTTTGAACATCGCACTTGATGAAATGGACAGGGCGTGGCTCCCGGTTAATAAATCATGGAAGCTCAACGAGCGTCACTATGGTGCGCTTCAGGGACTTAACAAATCCGAGACTGCTGAAAAGTACGGTGAGGAACAGGTTAAGATCTGGAGAAGATCGTTTGATGTCAAACCGCCTGAATTAGATGATTCAGATGAAAGAAGCGCAACAAAGCAGGCAATGTACAGAGATGTTGATCCTGCGCTTCTTCCGAAGAATGAGAGCCTTGAAACAACGATCGAACGTGTTGTTCCTTTCTTTGAAGAAACGATCAAGCCTGACATGAAAGCAGGAAAGAGAGTTATCATCGCAGCTCACGGTAATTCATTAAGAGCACTGGTTAAGTATTTCGACAACATGAGCTCGGAAGATATTATCGGTGTAAACATTCCGACAGCTGTTCCTCTTGTATATGAGTTTGACGATGACTTCAATGTTATCAGGCATTACTATCTTGGTGATCAGGAAGCATTGAAAGCAAAGATGGAGGCAGTTGCCAACCAGGGTAAAGCAAAATAAGACGCAAGTCATAATAATCTCCTAAAGAATCAAGGGGCTGTCTCAACCGCAAGTGAGGCAGCCCCGGTTCTTTATGCCAAATAACAATCTGTATATAGATTGACAATAATTCTTATTGGTGATAGAGTTAGCGACGGCTAACAATCGAAACGCAAAAACCATTATTTATAAGTAATGCGTAAATTGTAAAAACTATTTAATGGTTAGCGTGTGCTAATGATAGTTGTATCTTATTCTGCGCATCCCGAATATTATCCGGTGAACGGAATGCGGGGATGAGACTGCATAGAAGGAGAAAAGTAATGAGTGAAGAAAAGAGTTCCAACAAGTTAAAGGCAAAAGATTTTATTACCATCGGAATTTTCACAGCGATAATCTTCGTGATTGAGTTTGCGTGCGGAATGCTCGGATATATCCATCCGTTTATCGTTGCATCCTATGTTGTAATGGTCCCTATTGTCGGCGCAATCCCAATGATGCTTTTCTATACAAAGGCTCAGAAGTTTGGCATGATCACGATCATGTCTGTTCTTATCGCGATCATCATGTTCGTAGCCGGAATGGGATTTTTGGGTGCGCCTCTTATCATCGGTGCGGGAGTTGTCGCTGACCTTATTGCAAAGTCAGGAAAATACAAGAGCTTTAAGAAAACCATGCTCAGCAACGGCGTGTTCAATCTTTGGATCTGCGCAAACTATTTCCCCGTAATCGTTACGGCAGACTCATACAGACAGGACCTTATCGACGGCGGATATTCAGCTGAATACTGCAACAACCTTTTCCTTGCGATCAACTACAAGACGATCGGTGTACTTCTCATTCTCTGCTTCGTATTCGGATGCATTGGTGCCTTGATCGGTAAAGCTGTAGTTAAGAAGCATTTCGAAAAGGCCGGAATTGTCTGATGAAGCTCGATCCGAGAACAAAACTTTATATGATCCTGATTGTGTCCGCCGTCGTCATGATGAGCGCGACCACGCCTTTTCTCTGGGCGGTCAGGATCATAATGACTTTGATCCCGGTCATTCTTCTCATCATTGAGAAGAAATACACGAGCGCATTCGGATTTACATTCCTTTATATCGCGGCGCTTGTGCTGACGTTTGTATTTCTCTCGGAAGAATCAACAGGAATATTCAAGTCGCTTCTGACAGGATACAGCGGCATCGTAGTTCAGTTCATGCCGTGTCTCATAACAGCATGGTATGTCGTAAGGACAACGAAGATAGATGAATTCATGTCCGCTATGCAGAGGATGCATCTGCCGGACGGTATCACGATATCTCTTGCTGTCGTCATGAGATTCTTCCCGACCATAAAGGAGGAATACTCATCGATAAGTGATGCAATGAAGATGCGTGGGATTTCATTCGGAGGCGGAAACGCAGCGAAGATGGTCGAATACCGCATGATCCCTCTCCTGTTTTCATGCGTGAACATAGGTGACGAGTTATCCGCTGCAGCAATTACGAGAGGACTTGGCGGAACAGTAAAAAGAACAAGTGTAGAGGAACTTAAACTGCGCGTGGGTGACTGGCTGCTGATAACAGCATTTACGGCTGTTGCAGTTATTTTCGTGCTGTTTAAGTATGTCTTATGAGTGAGAAAATAATTGAGATAGAAAACGTCAATTTCAAGTATAAGGGGTCTGAATACGGACTCCTTAACGGCATTTCCTTATCAGTCAGAAAAGGCGAGACACTGCTGCTGACAGGTGCTTCAGGTTCTGGTAAGACAACGATAATAAGGCTCATAAACGGCCTTATCCCTCACTACTATAAAGGCGATCTTGAAGGAAACGTCACGGTAGCCGGCCTGGATATCGGCAAGACAGAACTTTTTGAACTTGCTGGAATCGTCGGCACGGTTTTCCAGAATCCGAGAAGCCAGTTCTTTTCCATCGATACAGACGGCGAGATCGTGTTCGGACCTGAAAACGTCGGCCTTGATCCCAAAGAGATATTAAAACGCAAGAACGATGTAGTAAGTGAGATGCATATCGAAAAGCTTCTCGGCAGAAGTCTTTTCGAACTCTCTGGCGGCGAGAAGCAGAGCATTGCATGTGCATCGGTATCTGCTCTTCTGCCTGAGATAATCCTCCTTGATGAACCTTCATCCAATCTCGATCAGGCTGCAATCGCTAAACTCGGTGAGCAGATAAAAAGATGGAAGGAACAGGGCAAGACGATCGTAATATCAGAGCACAGACTCTGGTATCTCAAATATCTTGTTGACCGTGTTATCTACATGGATAGAGGCAATATCGCCCATGAGTGGCCCGGCGCTGAATTTGCATCATTCGACAGGGAAAAGATCAACGAATTACAGCTTCGTCCTTTGGTCGTTCCTGATATTCTTGCTCCTTCTTGTCTTGGCGGATGTGACTGCGAAGACGGATGCGACAGAGTGGCAGCAATTCCGGAAGCAGAAGGGGTAATCCTTAAGGACTTCTATTTTTCATATCACAGAAATCCTTATCTGTTTTGGAAGAGAAGCTTTACTTCAGAAGATGAGAACCTGAGTCTTAATATTCCCCGTTTAGTTTTACCGAAAGGTGCAGTCGTCGGAGTCATCGGAAAGAACGGTACCGGTAAATCGACTTTCCTCAAGTGTATATGCGGTCTTGAGAAAGAATGCAAAGGCATAATCGAAGCAGACGGAAAAGTATATAAGGGAAGAGAAAGGCTTAAGCTCAGTTATATGGTAATGCAGGATGTGAACCATCAGCTGTTTACCGACAG
>CAJOJI010000066.1 GCA_905234715.1 uncultured Saccharofermentans sp. | reverse complement strand
GGCCACACCTGTTCCCATTCCGAACACAGAAGTTAAGCTCACTGGCGTCGACAATACTCGGCTGGCAACGGCCCGGGAAGATAGATTGCTGCCGGATTATATAAGTCCCTTCGCGCTAAACGCGGAGGGACTTTTTCATTTCAGATCACGTATTTTTCGGGGCCAATTTTCGCTTTGTAATAATTTGGAAAAATCGACCATAAATTTGTAATATTACAATTTACATAAAATCGATTATTGGTAAAATACAAATGTATTTAATTTTTCTTTGACTTTTAATGAGGTGTGAATATGGCAAAAATCCTGATAATCGATGATGATAAAGCGGTGGTTGATTCCACTGCCGACATGCTCAAATCCTTTGAGTTTAATGTAATCACCGCAACAGACGGTAAGAAGGGATTTGAACTTGCAGACATCGAGAGACCTGACGTCATCATCCTTGACTGGATGATGCCCGGTTACAGCGGAATGCAGTTCATCAAGGACTACAGAGATCAGGGCTATAAGACACCTGTTTTATTCCTTACAGGTAAGGGTGATCTTTCACAGTATCAGGTGGAGGCATTGCGTGCCGGTGCAGACGATTATGTTTCCAAACCTTATGAGCCGATGATCCTTGTCGAGAAGCTCAGAGCCATGATCAGACGTACCGAATACAGCAACAAGTCTCATGGTGCAGAAGGCAACAGACATGAGTACTGTGGCGGCGAGCTCATTATCGACGGCGATGTTATGCAGGCATTCAAGCATGAGGAGTCCTGCGACCTTACCAACAGAGAGTTCCAGCTTTTGCAGTATCTTGAACAGAACATGGGCAGAGTATGCTCACGTTCAGAGCTTTTGAAGCAGGTCTGGAAGTTCGATTTCTTAGGCGACGAGAGAACTGTCGACGTTACAATCAAGCGTACAAGACAGAAAATCGAACCCGACCAGAAGAATTTCAAGTATATTCTCACGAGAAGAGGCTTCGGCTATTTCTTCCCTAATGATTTGGACTGATCTTGAGTAATCTGTTTTCCATTTCAATATTCGAATCGGCGTTAAGGAACCCCATCATTCTAGTGGTTCTTGCTTTGATATTGATCCTTGTCGGCGTTATCGCCGGCTATCTTATCGGCAACACCACATTAAGATCCACGGTCTCCGGCAACATCGATAATCTCGAACGCGACAAGCATATTCAGAAGGCGGTACTTGATACCGTTGGTCTTGGTATTGCCGTTTACGATTCAAAGGGAGCACTGTTCTGCAATGAGACTATATTCAGGCTTCCTGATTTTCTTAAGGGCGGACTTCCGAAGACCCTCAATAATTTCCTTGAGACATTTGATAACGGCAACCAGCTCAAGTCCAATTACATCTTGAGCCTCGAAAACGGAGTTAATCTCATAAGAGTTAACTATATAAATAACCGCAGGATCTATGAGATAAAGATCATCAGAAGACCTGCGCAGCCCGATTCAAAGTTCTTCGGCAGTGAAGAGCTTAACATCGTAATCGTTGACGACATAACACAGATCAAGGATGACGAGAGACGACAGAAGGATCTTGCTGCAAATGTTTCCCACGAGCTTAAGACTCCTCTGACATCAATTAAGAGTTCGGTATTCTCCATCAGAAGATCCTGCCAGGACGGCAATAATCCCACAAGAGAAGAGCTCATTACATGGAGCGGACGTATCGAAGAGAATACTGTCAGAATGCAGGATATCGTAAACGACTTCCTCGTTCTTTCACAGTGCTCACACACAAGCCGCATGGAGATCTTCGATATCAGGGATGCTGTTGCTGCGGCATATTCAAATATCCAGGATTATCCGGGAGCTTCAAACGTAATATTCACTTTGCCTGAAGAGGGCGTATATCCGCTGCTTTACGGTAATTCAAAGCTCATAATCAGAACAATCGTCAACCTTCTTACCAATGCGATCAAGTACATCGGATTTGAAGGAAAGACGGCTCCCAACCAGGTACATATAAGCATCTCGGTCATTGACGACAGAGTTGCCGTACAGGTCGATGACAACGGCAGGGGAATACCCGCAAAAGACATAGAGCATCTTTTCGAGAGATTCTACAGAGTTGATAACTCAGGAAACAGGGAAGTTGGCGGTTCCGGTATAGGACTTGCTATAGCAAAAGAGATCGCCGACATGCACGACGGTGTTATCAGCGTTACTTCCACATTCGGCCAGGGTGCGACATTCATATTCAGCCTTCCTACCGGAAAGACTGTTTTCGATGCGGCTTACAGCGATGCAAAGGCCGGCATTATAAGCGACAAACCGCTTCACAGGGCGGCGGCATATTTCCTCGGACTTCAGGAGTGCGAGGCAGTAAGATCTTTGGGTTACAAGGATCTCGAGAGTGTAGTTGACGAGTATGAACTCATTCCCGAGCCTGAAGTTGCAGCACGCGACAAGGCGCTTGCAAAGCTTCTTTCGTCTTTCGGTGATGAGAGATTCGAAGAATTAAAGGAAGAACTCCTCTATGTCGAGGATTTCGAAGAGGAGATGGACGGTCCCGTTACAGGTCTTGAGAGCGAGATCGCAAAAGAGACAACGATTGAGGAAGTTCCCGTAACTGCAGCTATGCCCCCGATGAGCGAGCAGCTTTCGATCCCTCTCGAAAAGATCATTCCCCAGGAGCAGTTCGTACAGCCCGAACCTGTTCAGCCTGTTGAAGAACCCGTTCAGGCACAGCCTGTACAGATGACTGCACCGGTTACAGAGCAGCCTGTTTACGAAGAAGAGCTTTATCAGGTTCAGCAGATGCCCGATGCCGAGGCTTTGGCAATGGAAGAAGCAAGATTACAGGCAAAAGAGGAGGCAAGAAAACTCCTTACTCAGCCTGTAGTTCAGATAAGTGCCGAACAAAGGAAGACTGTATCCCAAATAAATCGTGAATCTCGCGAAAAACGCGTAATTCACCCAATTGATGTCCAGAAAAGGTATAATAGTAAGAGTGCTGTCACCGGAGACGGAGCCGAGACTTCAGGCGATTCCCGTCAGGAAAAGGGTGACGTTGCGGTCAAGTCGTCATTGAAGAAGATCCTTGACGAATCCGATCCGCACAAGTGAGTTTTTGGAGTTTTGATGGATCAAAATACTAACAGCGTGGGTAAAAACTACGCTTATGAGATAAAGGGCGGTATTCCGCTCAAAGGTGATATCGAGATCAGCGGCAGTAAAAATGCCGCTCTTGGTATTATTGCTGCTTCCATCATGGTCGACGGCGTATGTACGCTCGAGAACGTGCCTGACATCATTGATGTTCACGTCATGTTCGATCTTTTGAGATCATTAGGTGCCAAGGTAGATGCCATCGACAATCACACATACAGAATCGACTCCACTACAATTAATACATATAAGGCTTCAGGTCCGCTCGTATCCAGGATCCGTGCTTCCTACTATCTCATGGGAGCCCTTCTCGGAAGATGCGGAAAGGCTTCGATAAGACTTCCCGGCGGATGTAACTTCGGTCAACGTCCCATCGACCTTCACCTCAAAGCATTCCAGCTCATGGGTGCGAAGGGTTCAAGACCTTCCGACATCAACAGCGGTATAGTAAACCTTGAAGCAGATCCCTTACACGGTGCGAGGATCTATCTGGATATAGTAAGCGTCGGCGCAACGATCAACGCGATGCTCGCAGCATGTAAGGCGCAGGGTAAGACCGAGATCATCAATGCGGCTAAAGAGCCCCATATCGTTGACGTTGCAAACTTCCTGAACTCAATGGGTGCGCACATCAAGGGCGCTGGTACCGATACGATCAAGATCACGGGTGTTCCCGTGCTCCCGGGCAACTTCACATATTCGATCATTCCGGACCAGATCGAGGCCGGCACATACATGATCGCTGCCGCTGTAACCAACGGTGACGTAACGATCCACAATCTGATCCCTACCCACATGGAGCCTTTGTCCGCAAAGATGCGTGAAATGGGCTACCAGATAGAAGAAGGCGACGAATCCATCAGAGTCTTCAGATACGATTACGAAGAGGAAGTCTATCCGACAAGCGTTAAGACTTCTCCTTATCCGGGATTCCCGACAGACCTTCAGCCTCAGACTGTAGTTCTTCTCTGTTCTGCTGACGGCCAGAGCCGCATGCATGAAAACGTTTGGCAGAACAGATTCCAGTATGTTCCCGAGCTCGCGAAAATGGGTGCCAATATCAATGTTTACGAGCGAATCGCATGGGTAAACGGCAAGACCAAATTCCGCGGCGCAACTGTTGAAGCAACTGACCTCAGAGCAGGTGCCGCACTTGTCTGCGCAGCACTTGAAGCTGACGGAACCACATATATCATGAACGCCCAGAGAATCGACAGAGGCTACGAACATATCGTTCAGAAGCTTACAGAACTTGGCGCCGTTATCTCAAGAGTCAACCATACTCCCGAGTACGGCGAAGAGGATACCGAAGCATGACGGGACCAGACAGAATCGTCCCTCTTTATTCATCCAGCAGCGGTAACTCGACACTCATCAAATCCCGTGGCACTTATATCCTTGTCGACTGCGGAATGTCCTGCAAGATGATGACCAAAGCACTCGTATCCTGCGGTGTTTATCCCGAGGATGTCGGTGCGATCTTCCTTACACACAGACATACCGACCACATTAACGGCGTGCCGGTCTTTTCGCGCAAGTATCACACGCCGATCTACGGCACCGGAGCAACTCTTGCCGTATTGGACGGACTCGCATCACCTGTCACAGAAATCGAGGAAAATGACATTGTCCAGCTCGAGAACGGCCCTGAAGTAAGGGCATTCCCGACACCTCACGACGTACCGGGCTCAGTCTGCTACCGCGTGATCAATCCCGACACCGGAAGTTCTCTGGCAGTAATGACCGACCTCGGAAGAGTAAACGATGCCATGAAGGGTTTTGCCAGAGCGTGCGACGTTATCCTTCTTGAATCAAACTACGATCCTTATATGCTCGAGCACGGTGAATATCCGTGGCCTTTGAAGAAGAGGATTTCAGGCGGACACGGCCACATCAGCAATCCCGAATCAGCAGAATGCGCCGAGTTCTTCATAAATAACGGAACAAAGAAATTCATCCTGGGACACTTGTCTCCTCATAACAACACTCCGGACATTGCGCGCGAGACTTTCGTTAACTCGCTTGCAGACAGGGGTTTTGTCGAAGGCATGGATTACGAGGTTAAGATCGCCAAGAAGGATATGCCTTCAGAGGGTTACGTTTTATGAAGATAATCGTCGTATGTCCCGGAAAGCTCAAGGATAAGTGGCTCAAAGAAGGTATCGACGAATATAAAAAGCGTCTTTCCAGGTTCGCGACTCTGGAATTCATTGAAGTCGCTGACTGTCCTGATTCAGTCCCCGTAAACGAAGCGTTAAAGCGCGAAGGCGAACTGATCCTTTCACACATCAAGCCCGGCGAAGTAGTCTGGGCAATGGATCTGGGCGGAGAAAATGTATCTTCAGAGAAGCTTTCGTCCTATCTTATTTCAGATATCGAAAAGGGCGGTGGCACGCTTAAGATCGTCATCGGCGGCAGCAACGGAATCTCACCTGAAGTCCGTTCCCGTGCCGACAGAAGAATGTGCTTCGGCAACATCACGCTCACCCATCTCATGACAAGACTAGTATTGTCCGAGCAGCTCTACCGCGGCTTCAAGATCGCAAAGGGCGAGAAGTACCACAAGTAAACTAAACCTGTCTGAATTGCTTTTCGCTGATGTCTTGGGACAAAAGCGTTCAGCAGGCTGAATGATATTTCTTTATTCAACTAAAGAAAATGCTTGACATATCTCAAATGCACAATTATAATCCTTTAGTCAACTAAAGAAACAGCTAATTTGACACAGTAAAGTCATTTGCCCTGAGTATCGGCGGCAAGTACAATAAGAACGATAATAAAAATGGAGAGACTTTATGGGAAATAAGTATTACACACCGGACGGATTTAACGATCAGTTTCCGGGTATCTGCGGATTCAAAAGAGAGCTTGAATCAAAGCTCCGCAATCTGTTTCTGCTCAACGGATATGAAGAGATAGAGACTCCCGGCGTGGAGTATTTTGACGTTTATAAAGAGTTCGTAAATGAAGAGGAACTCTATAAGTTTACTGACAGCAAGGGAAGCCTTCTGTGCAACCGCTACGACGGCACTATCCCTACAGTAAGATTCTGCGCAGGCAGAAACTACACGCTTCCTGTCAGATTCTCATATATCGAGAACATGTACCGTTCAGGTAAGCAGGGCGGCGGAAAGCTTTCCGGTTTCACACAGGGCGGCATTGAGCTTCTCGGCGCAAGCGGTGCCAAATCCGATGCTGAAGTTCTTGCGATCGCTATCAAGTCAGCACTTGAGATCGGCGTTACGGATCTTCAGGTATCCATCGGACAGGTTAAGTTCTTCAAGGGCCTCATGAACCAGCTCGGCATTGATGAAGAAGGCCAGCAGAAGATAAAGAATGCAATCGCAAACAGGGATTCCGTTACGATCGAAAAGTTCGATCTAAGCAAAGAAGACAAAGAGACTTTGCTGATGCTTACAGAGTCAGGCGGAACTTACGATACGATTGACCAGATCATGCCGAGGATCACAGATGAAGGCGCGAAGGAAGCTTTGGGCAACCTCAAAGAGATCCTGGACATCATGGAAAGATATGGTTTCCTTAAGTATGTATCAGTTGATTTAAGTCTCATCGAGAGCATCGATTACTACACCGGAATGGTATTCAAGGGATACACATATGAAGTAGGTTTCCCGATCATTTCAGGCGGCAGATACGATGATGTTGCCAAGTCCTTCGGCAAGGAGATCCAGGCTGTAGGATTCTCGATCTCACTCACACTTGCTATCACTGCACTTATGAGACAGGACAAGTTCGTTCCTGCAAAGTGCGCAAGCGTTATCGTCGGAGGCGACTTCGAGATGGCTACTGCAACGGCAGAAGCATTGAGAGCGGAAGGCACTCCTGCAATCCTTGATACAACGGGAATGGATGAGGAAGCCCTCAATGAATATGCAAAGGAAAAGGGAATAGAGACTGTTATGTTTATGGGAGGTGAAGCCTGATGCTTACTATTGCTTTACCTAAGGGAAGACTCGCAGACCAGACACTGGATATCATGGAAAAGGCCGGCTACGATGTATCGGCTGCAAGAGATAAGTCCAGAAAGCTCATACTTGAAGATAAGGATGCAGGATTGAGATTCATCCTTTCCAAGCCTTCCGACGTTCCTACTTATGTTGAGTACGGCGCTGCGGATATCGGCGTTGTCGGTAAGGATACATTGCTTGAAGAGGGAAGACAGCTCTACGAGGTTTTGGATCTCGGTTTGGGCAAGTGCAGAATGTGTGTTGCAGGTCCCGGCGAGCTCAAGGATAAGCTCGATGAGATCCCCAACAAGAGAGTCGGAACAAAATATCCCAACATTACGAGAAATTATTTCGAGGGTGTAAGAGGAGAGAGCGTTGAGATCATTAAGCTCAACGGTTCCGTTGAACTTGCTCCTCTTACGGGACTTGCGGAAGTGATCGTTGATATCGTTGAGTCCGGAAGAACACTTTATGAGAACGGACTTGATGTATTGGAGACGGTTGCAGACATCTCTGCAAGACTTGTTGTTAACCGCGTTTCAATGAAGATGAAAGAAGAAGAGATCAAGCCGATGATCGCCAAGCTCAAAGAAGCTCTGGCTGATGAAGAATAAACACGCAAAGGGGGATAATCATGCGCTGTAAGTTAGTTGAAGGTACAAAAGAAAACCTTAAGGCAACAGTCGAGAGCCTCGGTGTCAGAGGCAAGATGGACTTAAAGCCCGTTATCGAGACAGTTCAGAACGTTATCGATGACATCAGAGAAAACGGCGACGCTGCACTTCTTAAGTACACAGAGAAGTTTGACGGCGTTAAGCTCACGGCAGACCAGCTCAGAGTATCCGAGCAGGAGATCGAAGATGCTATCAAGTCCATCGATCCTGAACTTCTGACAGTTATGAAGAGAGCCGCTGCCAATATCAGAAGCTTCCACGAGGAGCAGAAAGAGCACGGCTTCATGATGGATGTCGGCAAGGGCGCTAAGATCGGCGTTCGCGTAAGACCTATCTCCATTGCAGGCGTTTATGTACCGGGCGGTACGGCACCTCTCCCGTCCACAGTTCTTATGGACGTTATCCCTGCTTCCGTTGCAGGTGTTGAGAGGATCGTTTTCGCGACACCTCCGAGAAAGGACGGAACAATCGCACCCGTTATCCTTGCAGCTGCTTCTATCGCAGGCGCTACGGAGATCTACAGAATGGGCGGTTCACAGGCAATTGCGGCAATGGCTTACGGTACTGAGACGGTTCCGAGAGTAGACAAGGTCTGCGGCCCCGGAAACATCTATGTTAATACAGCAAAGCGTCTGGTCTTCGGCCAGGTCGACATTGATATGTTCGCAGGACCTTCCGAGATCCTCATCATTGCAGATAAGACTGCAAATCCGGATTTCGTAGCTGCAGACATGCTCTCACAGGCAGAACACGACAAGATGGCTTCCGCTATCGTTCTTACTGATTCAAGAGAACTCGCAGAAAAAGTTCTCGAGCTTGCCGACAAGAGATCCGAGAAGGCAGAGCGCAAGGACATCCTTGCTAAATCAATGGAAGATTATTGCGCAATCATCGTTTGCGACAGCCTTGATACGGCAGTCAACTTCTCTGAGGAGATCGCACCCGAGCACTTGGAGATCTGCGTTGAGAACCCTGAAGTTCTTGCAGCAAAGATCAAGAACTGCGGCGCAATGTTCCTGGGCAATTATTCACCCGAACCTTTGGGAGATTATTTCGCAGGACCGAACCACACGCTTCCTACATCAGGAACGGCAAGGTTCTTCTCACCTCTCAACACAGGTGATTTCTATAAGAAGATGAGCGTAATCAACTACAACGAGGAAACGCTCAAGGACGTATATAAAGATGTTGCGGCTTTTGCCGACAGCGAAGGTTTGGGTTGCCACGCAGCTGCCGTCAGAGCCAGATTTGAGGACTGATTACTTTGAGTAAATATTGGAACAAGTTAATTAATGACATAGAGCCTTATGTGGCAGGCGAGCAGCCGAAGCCGGGTCAGAAGGTGATAAAACTCAACACAAATGAGAACCCTTATCCGCCTTCACCCAAGGTTAAGGAAGCTCTCGAAAAATTCGACTTGAGCACATTAAAGCTCTATCCCGACACGAACTCCACGGATGTAATAAAGGCAGCTGCCAAGTTCGACGGAGTATCTGAAGCAAACATTTTCTGCGGCAACGGATCTGATGAAGTTCTGGCGATTGCATTCCAGACATTCTTCGAGAAGAAGGCTTTTACGGGACTTCCCGTACTGATGCCGGATTACAGCTACAGCTTCTATCCCGTTTTCTCAGAGTTCTACGACATCAGAAGGCAGACGATCCCTTTGAAGGAAGACTTCAGACTTGATCCTGACGACTACATCGGAGTACCGAACTGCGGTATCGTTTTCGCAAACCCGAATGCTCCCACATCAAGAGCAATTGCAGTCGAAGACTGTGCAAGGATCGCAAAGGCAAATCCCGATTCAGTCGTTATCGTTGATGAGGCTTATGTCGCTTTCGAAAATAATTACGAGTCAGCCGTATCACTCATCGGTGAGTATAAGAACGTCTGTGTAATAAGAACGCTTTCAAAAGCATTCTCGCTTGCAGGAATCAGACTCGGTTATGCGGTAGGTTCGGAGGAACTCATCGAAGGACTTAAGAGAGCAAGGGATTCATTCAACTCATATCCCGTTGACCGTCTTGCTCAGAAGGTTGCAGAAGCAGCTCTCCTTGATGTCGACTACTACAATGAGACAAGAGCAAAGATAATCGCCACCAGAACATGGGTCGAGAAAGAACTCAAGGAGATTGGTTTTACGATGCCTCCGTCATCTGCGAATTTCGTCTATGCCAAGCCCCCCATGGATTGCGGCGCACTGTATCAAAATCTGCGCACAAAGGGTATACTTGTAAGATATTTTAATAAACCCGTTCTTAACGAATATCTGAGGATAACGATAGGTACGGATGAAGAGATGAGAGAACTCTTGGATGCAATTAAGCAGGAGGTCAAAAATGCCGAGAACAGCTGAGATCGCAAGACAGACAAAAGAGACCGACATCAAGGTCAGGATCGATCTTGACGGACAGGGAATCAACAATATCGATACAGGCATCGGTTTCTTCGACCACATGCTCACGGCTCTGTCCAAGCACTCCGGTATCGACATGGACATTACCTGCAAGGGCGACCTTAATGTTGATGCTCATCACTCTGTAGAGGATGTCGGCATCGTTCTGGGCCAGGCTTTTAATCAGGCTATCGGTGACAAGAAGGGAATCAGACGTTACGGCTCTGCTTCCATCCCGATGGATGAAGCTCTGGGCACATGTTCGCTCGACATTTCCGGCAGGGCATTCCTTGTTTTCGATTGCGATTTCGCAGATGAGTTCTGCGGCACGATGGATACACAGCTTTTCGAGGAATTCTTCAGAAGCTTTGCTTTCAATGCGGGAATCACGCTGCACATCGCTTGTCCTTACGGTGCCAACGATCACCACAAGGCAGAGGCCATGTTCAAGGCTTTGGCAAGAGCTTTGAGACAGGCAACGGAGACCGATCCGAGATTTGAAGGTCAGGTCATCTCAACCAAAGGCGCATTATAATTTTTGGAGGATACATAAATGCTTATTAAGGATACTGATTTTATCGATCAGCCGATGCTCTCAAAGGGCAAGGTAAGAAACATCTACGATCTCGGAGATTCACTCCTTCTGGTCGTTACTGACAGAATCTCAGCTTTCGACGTTATTTTCGACGAGCTGATCCCTGACAAGGGAAGAGTACTTTCTTCCATCTCTGAGTTCTGGTTTGATTTCACAAAGGACATCATTCCGAATCACGTCATCACAACAGATGTTTCCAAGTATCCTATGGGATTCGACAAATATAAGGAAGAGCTCCAGGGAAGATCAATGCTCGTTAAGAAGGCAGAGATGCTTCCTGCAGAGTGCATCGTAAGAGGTTACCTCGAAGGTTCCGCTCTTAAGGAATACAAGAAGTCCGGCACAGTCGGCGGCATCAAGATGCCTGAGGGAATGCTCCAGGGCGATAAGCTCCCTGAGCCTTTGTTCACACCTTCAACCAAAGCGGACGAGGGTCACGACATCAACATCACATACGAGCAGCTCGTAGATCTCATCGGCGAGGCTGATGCTTCCGCATTGAGAGATGCTTCTCTTGCTCTTTACAAGAAGGTATCCGAGTTCGCACTTACCAAGGGACTTATCCTTGCAGATACAAAGTTCGAGTTCGGTAAGATCGACGGCGTACTTACGGTATGTGACGAGATGTTCACTCCTGACTCCTCCAGATTCTGGGATGCAGCAGAGTATGAACCCGGACACGCTCAGAAGAGCTTCGA
>CAJOJI010000065.1 GCA_905234715.1 uncultured Saccharofermentans sp. | reverse complement strand
GAATTGCGAGCGCGTAAAGCAGGCATTCGCATGGAATAAGGGTTTTAGAGAGTATTTTGCTGTTAAGGCAACACCTAATCCTTATATCCTGGACATCATCAACGATTACGGATTCGGTTTTGACTGTTCTTCCGAAGCTGAGCTTATCCTCGCAGATGCAGTAGGCGGCCCGATCATGTTCTCTTCAAACGATACACCGGCAAGAGAATATGCTCTCTGCGCCAATCTCGGCGGTATCATCAATATCGATGACATTACACACATTCCGTTCCTTGAGCAGATCCTGGGACCCAAGTTTCCTGAGGTAATGAGCTGCAGATATAATCCGGGCGGAGTTTTCAAGCTCAGCAACGGCATTATGGATAATCCGGGTGATGCCAAGTATGGCATGACCAAAGAGCAGCTTTTCGAAGCTTATGCACAGCTTAAAGAGCACGGCGTAAAGAAGTTCGGTATCCACGCTTTCATCGCAAGCAATACAGTTACCAACGAATACTATCCTAACCTTGCAGGCCAGCTCTTCGAACTCGTTGTTGAGATTTCCAAGAAGCTCGATATCGAATTTGCCTTTGTTAATCTCTCCGGCGGTGTCGGAATCGGCTACAGACCTGAAGATTCACAGAATGACATTATGGCTATAGGTGAGGGTGTAAGAGAGCAGTTTGAGCGTATTCTTGTACCTGCAGGCATGGGAGACGTTGCAATCTATACGGAGATGGGCAGATTTATGCTCGCACCTTACGGCATGCTCATTACAAAAGCTGTCCATGAGAAGCACATCTACAAGGAATACATCGGAGTTGACGCATGCGCTGCAAACCTCATGAGACCTGCAATGTACGGTGCTTACCACCACATTACCGTTCTCGGCAAGGAGAATGAGCCTTGTGACCATAAGTATGATGTAACAGGAAGCCTCTGCGAGAACAACGATAAGTTTGCCATCGACAGAATGCTCCCCAAGATCGAGATGGGCGATTATCTTGCAATCCACGATACAGGTGCTCACGGCTTTGCCATGGGCTACAACTATAACGGCAGACTCTGGTCAGCAGAGCTTCTTCTTAAGGAAGACGGATCCGTTCAGGAGATCAGAAGAGCACAGACTCTTAACGATTACTTCGCTACCTTCGATAACACTGAATACGCGAAAAAGCTCATTAGCGAGTAAAATCCGCAAAAGCCCCGTAAACAGTGCGTTTACGGAAAATTGACTATTTGTCAGATTGATTGTTTTTAAGGCCTTGCTATGTGCAATATGCACAAAAACAAGGCCTTTGTATTATGCAAGTTGTTTAACAAATCCATTGTTTGAGAAAGTGAGAAAGTGTACCATTAGGCTGTCCAAGGGAAAAGCCTTGGGGATAAGTTAAAAGGACAAAACAATACTCTAGGAGGTATTAGAATATGAAAGCATTTGTATTAGACAACATTGACGTAGCAACACTTATGAAGGCACTTGACGAGTGCAAGGGAAACGTAATTCTTCTTACAGACGAAGGTGACCGTTTCAATCTTAAGAGCAAGCTCAGCCAGATGACTGGTATCATGAAGCTTATCGAGGGCGGTATCGTATGCAACGCAAAGATCTCCTGCTCCGATCCTGACGATGAGGCAATGCTCTTCAGACTTAACCTTTTCGGAAAGGTTGAAGATGAGGCTTAATCCTTATCTCAAATAAGAAAACCATACTCAGTTTTTGAGTTTTCAAAGAGGCATCTTTCAAAGGTGCCTCTTTTTTGTTTCCGGTTTTATATCTTGACACGGTGTCAGAATGCTGTAGACTGATATTGACACAGTGTCAGAATATGTTTCGCAAAAGAGGATTTACTTATGCCCAAAGGATCGCCGGAATTAACTGCAGCCAGAAAAGAAGAGATAATCAGCGCGTGTGAACAGCTCTACAAGACCATGAGCTTCGAGGACATTACGTTAAAAGAAATCGGTAATGTCACATCCTTTACGAGAACATCGATCTATAACTATTTCCAGACTAAAGAGGAGATATTCCTCGCTCTCTATACCAGGGAATACGACCGCTGGAACGAAGATCTTCAGGGCATTCTTAATGAGAATGTGAAGCTTTCAAAAAAGCAGCTGTCAGAGAAGATTGCATCTTCTATAGCTAAAAGGGAACAGCTCCTGAAACTCCTTTCCATGAATAACTACGATATGGAGTCAAACAGCAGGCCGGAGCTCCTGGTGTCATTCAAGGTCTCATACGGAGAATCCTTGAGAAATATCCAAAAGATACTTAAGAAGTTCTGTCCGGATATGAATGAAGCAGATATAAAGAACTTCATATATGTTTTCTTCCCGTTTATGTTCGGCATCTATCCTTATACAACGGTAACTGATAAGCAGCGTGAAGCTATGAATAAAGCAAATGTTGATTTCACTTATCAGACGATATTCGAGATAACAAACAACTGCATTTTAAGACTTTTGTGAAAAGGAGACTCATCATGAAATATACAAAACTTGGCAATTCGGAACTTAATGTCTCACGTATCTGCATGGGATGCATGGGTTTTGGCGAAGCAAAGACCGGACAACACAGCTGGACTTTGGACGAGGAGCATTCCAGAGAGATCATTAAGAGAGGTTTAGATCTCGGAGTAAATTTCTACGATACCGCTATCGCATATCAGAGCGGTACGAGTGAGCAGTATGTAGGAAGGGCACTCCGCGATTTTGCGAAGCGTGAAGACATTGTTGTCGCTACCAAATTCCTTCCCCGCACTCCGGATGAGATCGAAAGAGGGATCACAGGTCAGCAGCATATCGAGAACATGATCAACACGAGCCTTTCAAATCTCGGTATGGATTATGTGGACCTTTATATCTATCACATGT
The DNA here is from genome assembly GCA_905234715.1 of uncultured Saccharofermentans sp. Lineage (GTDB taxonomy): Bacteria > Bacillota > Clostridia > Saccharofermentanales > Saccharofermentanaceae > Saccharofermentans. The sequence continues at coordinate 12,175 of CAJOJI010000065.1, read as the reverse complement.
GGGACTGGAATACACCAATATACGATATCCTGGATGGTCTTAACCGTGTCGTTAAGGAAGGCAAAGCCCGTTATATCGGAATCTCAAACTGCTTTGCATGGCAGATAGCAAAGGCAAATGCCATTGCAGAAAAGGAAGGTTTTGCAAAGTTTGTATCAATTCAGGGTCACTATAATCTGATCTTCCGTGAAGAAGAAAGAGAGATGGTTCCTTATTGTGATGAAGAAAACATCGCTCTTACTCCATACAGTGCAAGCGGACGTCTGTCAAGAAAACCCGGTGAAGCAGATACAAAGAGAGCCGCAGAAGACAGCTATGCAAAATTCAAATACGATGCAACAGCAGATATGGATAACGTGATCATCGGAAGAGTCAGTGAGATCGCGGAAAAGCGCGGAGTTACGATGACTGAAGTATCTCTGGCATGGCTTCTTACTAAGGTAACTGCACCTGTTGTCGGATATCTGCTGTTGCATCGTATTTGAATTTTGCATAGCTGTCTTCTGCGGCTCTCTTTGTATCTGCTTCACCGGGTTTTCTTGACAGACGTCCGCTTGCAGGAGTTATGGCTCAGAACAAGCCTTCGAATTCAAAAGAAAAACATGTCTGGTCCACGGGAAGTCAGATGATAAAGGAGGATAACTGATATGAGTGAAAAGATCGTTCAGACAGCAGGAAGACAGCAGCTCGGTGAATTTGCGCCGATGTTCGCACACCTTAACGATGATGTCCTTTTCGGAGAAGTCTGGAATGACGGAACTATAGATGTAAAGACCAGATGCATTATCACCGTAGTGTCACTGATGGCATCGGGAATTACCGATTCTTCGCTTATCTACCATCTTCAGAATGCAAAAGCCCACGGAGTCACAAAAGAAGAGATAGCTTCGATAATCACTCATGCGACGATGTATGTCGGCTGGCCTAAGGGCTGGGCTGTTTTCCGTCTTGCCAAAGAAGTCTGGAATGAAGAGATCCCGGTCATGTCAGATAAGGACAGGTATCAGAATTCTATCTGTTTCCCGATCGGTGAGCCGAATCCTTATGGCGAGTTTTTTGTCGGTCAGAGTTATCTGGCTCAGATATCAGCAGAGCAGGTTCCTGTTTTCAATGTGACCTTCGAACCCGGATGCAGGAATAACTGGCATATCCATCATGCGAAAAACGGCGGCGGTCAGATGCTTATCTGCATCGGAGGCAGAGGTTATTATCAGGAATGGGGTAAGGAAGCTGTTGAGATGACTCCCGGAACCGTGATCAATATTCCTGCCGAAGTAAAGCACTGGCACGGTGCGGCTCCGGATTCATGGTTCTCGCATCTTGCAATTGAAGTCGCCGGCGAAGAGACGAGCAATGAGTGGCTCGAAAAAGTTGACGATGAAGAATACGGAAAACTGAAATAAGGGGATTATATATGAAAAAAATAGTATCAATTTTGACAGCAGGCCTTATGTTTTTCGGGCTTGCAGCATGCAGCGGAAATCCCACAACGGTTGCATCTGAAAGTACGGAAAATGCGGAAACAAAAGTGGTTGAAACTGAGACCACCGGAAGTGAACCTGTGGAAGAGACAACAACTGCCGGATCTGATGAGACTTATCAGGAGACAACTGCCGGAACAGGCAAGGATGTCCTTGTAATCTATTTTTCTGCTACGGGCACAACAAAAGGCGTAGCTGAGATGATCGCTGATATTACTGACGGAGATCTTTATGAGATAAAGGCATTGGAAGAATATACCGATGAAGATCTGAACTGGAACGATTCAAACAGCAGGTCAACAAAAGAACAGGATGACCCTTCGGCCCGTCCTGCGATTGGAAGCGATCCCGTATCTCTTGACGGATATACCACGATCTACATCGGATATCCAATCTGGTGGGGTGAAGAACCTCGTATCATGGACACTTTTATTGAAGGCTATGATTTTACGGGAATCACCATGATCCCGTTCTGCACATCCGCCAGCAGCGGTATAGGCAGAAGCGGAACAAATCTTGAAGAGAATGCCGGAAGCGGCAACTGGCTTGAAGGCGCAAGATTCGGTGCGGATGTAACAAGTGAAGAACTTGAATCCTGGATAAGCGGATTACAGTAATTACAGGGGGTAGGCCATATGCAGGGAAATAATAGCGGCACATTGGCAAGAAGGATAATAGATGTCGTTCTGACAGTTCTGATGCTCTGCCTTATGGCCTATCAGGTGACCGGTACTTTGCTCCATGAATGGATTGGTATTGCGATGACCCTGATGGTAATTATCCATCAGATCCTGAACAGAAAATGGTACGTTGCTTTTTTCAAGGGCAAGTATAACGCTTACAGGATCATCAATACCATTCTTACGGTTTTGGTAGTGCTTTCATTCGCATTTACGGCAGTTTGCGGTATGTCGATGTCCACGCACGCCGTGCCTTTTCTGTACGGAATACTGAAGATCTCGTTTGCGAGAAGAATGCACCTCTCGATGTCTGTCTGGTCATTCATATTGATGGGACTTCATTTGGGTGTTCATATTCCTGTGATTACGGCAAAGATTAAGATGCCGGGTAAACTCAAGACTTTATTGGGCGTTGTATTTTGCGCACTTGCAGGAACCGGACTGTTCCTGTTCCTCAGATCCGGCATGACGCAGTATATGTTTTTCCGTTCGGCATTTGCTTTTTTCGATTATGAGAGATCGGGCATATCCGTATTTGGCGAAAACATACTGATAATGATCTTCTGGGTATTTACCGGGACTCATGTTGCTTTTCTTTGCAGAAAGAACAATGGTAAGGAAGAGGGTAAAAACAACACATTTATCTCCGTTATTTACGTGATGGCAGCTGTGATCTTAGGACTTGTTCTTCATTTTGCTGTTCCTTCAAAAGATGCGCAGACCGCTGGAGAACCAAACTGGAACAGCGTTCCGGAAACATCCGCTGTAATAACGGCAGAGAGCACGGAAGAGACTTTGGAGGTAACACAAATGTCTGTTGATAATCCTGTTGAAAATACGGTTCCGGTTGAAGTTGATGACGGCTTTATTCTTGTTGACGGCGGAACATTTACGATGGGAAGTCCTGTGACAGAGAACTGGCGTATAGAAGATGAGGTTCAGCACGAAGTAACGGTTTCTTCTTTGTATGTAGATCCGTACGAGACAACACAGGAAGAATATACACGGCTTATGGGTACAAATCCTTCTTCATTTGAAGGTGAGAATCTTCCTGTCGAGAACATCTCCTGGTTCGATGCCATAGCATTTGCCAATGCGAAAAGCATAGATGCCGGACTTACACCGGTTTACAAGATCTCGGGTGAGGAAGTTACCTGGGACATGAGTGCAAACGGTTACCGTCTGCCGACTGAGGCCGAGTGGGAATTCTTCTGCCGTGCAGGAACCCAAACTCCGTTTAATACCGAGCATTCACTTGATGCGGAAGGTGCTAACTTCTATGGACACTATCCATATGAGATCGAAGAGAATTATTTCGATGATTCAGTACTGGAAGCAAGGCCCGGTGAATACAGGCAGACAACGATCGCAGTCGGAAGTTTTGAACCTAATAACTGGGGACTATACGACTGTCACGGTAATGTTAATGAGTGGTGCTGGGACTATTATGGCGACTATTCAAAAGATGCTGTTAAAGATCCGGCAGGACCTGATTCAGGAACCAGACATGTGTACCGCGGAGGCGGCTGGAATGATTTTGCAAAAAATATGAGAAGTGCATACAGAGCAGCCGGCCAGGCAGATCTTGCAACTTATAATCTCGGTATCAGGCTGGTGAGAAATGCCGGATATGACAGGGAAGGCATAGTGACAGCAGGTGAGAATGTGACTGAGGCTGAAACTCAGGGAAAGATCCTGATAGTGTATTTTTCATGGGGCGGTAACACAAGAGGAATCGCTGAAGAGATACAGCGTCAGACAGGTGCGGATATTTTTGAGATAACTCTTGTCCATCCGTATTCCACAGATTATGAGACTGTGCTGATGGAAGCGCAGGAAGACCAGCATAATCAGGCCAGACCTGAGATCGAGAACCATATCCCGAATATGGATGAATATGACATCATCCTTCTGGGTTATCCGAACTGGTGGGCATCGATCCCTATGCCGATTGCAACTTTCCTTGAAGAATATGATTTTACAGGCAAGACGATAATTCCGTTCTGTTCTCATGGAGGAGGAAGATTCGGCCAGAGCCTTACTGCGATCGCAAAGCTTGCTCCTGAAGCAACTATGGGTGAAGGTCTTTCAGTTCACTATTCCGGCGGTTCAGATCTTCCGGAAGATGTAGAAAAATGGCTTGATTCGAATGGAATCAAGCCATAAAGAAATCCGTTTGAAATTACTTAGGTTACTCTCTTTCGCCGATCTGGTGATATTTGACTTTGGGCTGAACGCTCTTGTAAGCAGGGCGGATGATCTTGCCCTTGCCGTTGAGCTCTTCGATCCTGTGAGCCGACCATCCTGAGATCCTTGCGATGGCAAAGAGGGGAGTGTAGAGCTCCATGGGGATGCCGAGCATCGAATAAACAAATCCGCTGTAGAAGTCGATGTTGGCAGATACACCTTTATAGATCTTTCGCTCTGCTGCGATGAGTTCGGCAGAAAGCTTTTCGACTCTTTCATAGAATTCGAATTCCTTTGTGCGTCCCTTTTCTGCGGAAAGGTCTTTGACGTAACGCTTGAAAATCTGTGCTCTCGGATCTGAGATCGAGTAGATTGCGTGACCCATACCGTAGATGACGCCTGAACGGTCGAATGCATCCTTGTGAAGGATCCTTTCAAGATATGCGAGGATCTCGTCGTTGTCTTCCCAGTCGGAGATGCTTCTCTCGAGTTCCTTGAACATCTTTACTACCATGATGTTTGCACCGCCGTGCTTGGGTCCCTTGAGGGAGCTTAATGCAGCTACAACTGATGCATAAGTATCCGTGCCGGAACTTGTAACAACATGTGTTGTAAACGTTGAGTTGTTACCGCCGCCATGCTCTGCGTGGAGCATGAGAGATACGTCTAATATCTTTGCTTCCAGAGGTGTGAACTTATTGTCAGGTCTTAACATGTAGAGGAAGTTCTCTGCAGTGGAAAGATCAGGTCTGGGTCTGTGAACTACAAGAGAATCACGATCCAAGTAGTATTTCATTGCGTTGTAGCTGTGTACCGCAATGCTGGGGAAGATGGAGATCAATTCCAGTGACTGTCTTAAGACATTGGGAATTGAGATGTCAGCAGCCTGGGTATCGTAAGCATAGAGGTTCAAAACACCTCTCTGAATGTTATTCATCAGGTCAGAAGAAGGTTTCTGCATGATTACGTCTCTGAAGAAATTCTTAGGCATCTTAGAACGTGATTCTGCGAGAAGGGCTCTGAAATCCCTTAATTCCTGTTCATTCGGAAGTTTGCCGAACAGAAGAAGATATGTGGTCTCTTCGAAACCGCAGTGCATTTCTTCGGGCTGTCCGTTGATCATCTCGGTTACGTTGATTCCGCGATAGAACAGTTCGCCGGGCGCAGGAACAGTCTTACCGTCGACTTCCTTTGTCGCATTTACTTCGGAAATCTTTGTAAGTCCGGTCAAAACACCCTTGCCGTTAATGTCTCTGAGGCCGCGCTTGACATCATATTTGGTGTAGAGCTCCGGATCTATGGCGTTAGACTGACAGATCTCCGCAAGACGCATGATCTCAGGTGTGATCTTGGAATAGTTGTTTGTGGCCATAAGTCCTCTCCTTTCTGAGGCATAGTTATTGCGTCTTTAACAGACACAACTTAACTATTTTAAATGATTAAATTTGACAATTCAAATCAGATAAGGAATCCGCCGTTGACTCCGATGATCTGTCCCGTGATGAAAGAAGCCTTGTCAGACTGAAGGAAAAACAGCGTCTCTGCAACTTCTTCGGGAGCACCGAGTCTGCCTTCGGGAGTCTCTTCGCAGAGTACGACTTTATCTTCATCGGTGTATACGTTCATCATGTCTGTATCGATTACTCCAGGTGATACGGCGTTGACTCTGATGCCCGAAGGACCGAGTTCTTTTGCAAGTGATTTTACGTATGCATCAACTGCACCTTTGCTTGCGGAATAAAGTGCTTCGCATGAAGCGCCGATCTGTCCCCACATAGATGAAACGGCGAGAATAACTCCGTGACCCTGTCTTACCATATGAGGAATGACTTCGTTTGTGAGGTTGAAAAGGCCGCCGAAATTAGTATCCATGACATCACGGTATACTTTGATCCCCATGTCCTGTGCAAGTCCGACTACTGAGATTCCGGCATTGGAAATAAGCACGTCAATGCTGCCGTTTTCTTCGATGGCAGCATTGACTGCAGCTGCAACATCCTTAGGCTTTTTTACGTCGCACTGAAAGTAACTTACGCCTTCAATGGCGTCTTCGGGTTTGCCAAAGCGGCTTAATGAAGATACCTTGTATCCCTGCTCGGCAAAAAGCTTTACGCAGGACTTTCCGATTCCTCTGGTGCCGCCTGAAATAATAAGATGAGACATAGTTTTATCCCCCTAAAACATATTCCTACCACACCTATTGTACACGATTCTTTTGAGGCTTGCTTGAGTTGTGGTTTTACAACCGCTGACTTTATCTTTATAATATGCAAGTTGAACGGGAGGATTCCTATATGTCTAAATCCAAGAATAAGGGCGGCAAGCCTGCCCAGAACAATAAAGACGTCAGCAAGAAGACTGATGAAAAAGACGTTAAAGAAGTTGATGAAAAGATCAGCGAGGAAACGGCTGAAGCAGCAGAAGAAGCTGAAGTAACCGAAGCAGCAGAAGAAGCTGCTGACGAAGTAAAGAGCGTCAAGGAAGATGCTCCTGCCAAAGAGGAGATCTCCGAGAAGGCTGACGAAGCTGAAAAGGAAGATAAGACTGAGGAGAAGAAGGAGAAGAAGTCCGGATCCTCTTCTAAGAAAAAGCCTATGTCCAAAAAGGCAAAGGAGAGGGAGGCAAATGCCAAGTTCAGAGCACTGCCTTTTACCGAAAAGTGCAGGAAGGATCCCGTTATTCCTGTCTGCATCGCATTGGTATTCGTTGCGATTATTGTTGCAGCAATTTATTTTATTGTGCCTAATGCAGTTACTCCTTCAATGGGCATGACTCTTGAGGAGTTCGAGACCAGATTCAATCAGGCTGAAGTAGCACAGTCACTTCTTAACAGCGGCCTTGATTTCCGTTACGGCAGTGTTCCTTATGTTGATCCCGCAGCAGAGCCCAGCATCCTCGGTGATCAGGAGCTCTTGAAAGGCGATAAGAACTATGTCGATTTCTTCGCAGGTCCTTCAAAGTCCACGATCAATTCAGGAATCGAAGGCGCTACAAGAAAGAACGACGGTGAACTCTCATATGTAAGGGTCTACATCGAATACGGCGACGATTTCAATCCCGTATGGATGCTCATGTCCAATACGATCCAGACACTTTATCCCGAGATTGCTATGCACGATGCCATGGATCTTGCCATGATCAAGCTCGGCGAATATAACGGCGATACTAGATACTATGTAAAGGGTGACTACGGTTTCAGGATCGTTCCCGTCAAGAAGGGCGAGATAACATACATCGTTATCGATATCGTTCCCAGAAAGACTGTTGACGCATCACAGATCAGGGAAGACCTTGACGCTGCAACACCTGCAGTACCTGCTGTAACCGAAGCTGTTGCAACTACTGCAGCTTCCACCTGATCAAAATCCCGTTTTTAGGACAAAATGAAAAACAAAAAAGGAGCTCTTGAATCAAGAACTCCTTTTTATTTGGCAGGGGAGACACGATTTGAACGCGCAACCGGCGGTTTTGGAGACCGCTGCTCTACCGTTGAGCCACTCCCCTATTTGCAACGAACAGTTTAATCGTTGGTTTGCACTATGTCAAGGGTAATGTTAAGATTGTCTCGACTTTATTTATATTAAATAAGGAGTGCGACTCTATGAGATTAGCAGTTATCGGTACCGGTAATATGGGTAAGGCCCTTTTGGGCGGTTTTGTTAAAGGCGGCGTTATCAAGCCTGAAGAGGCTTGGTGCTTCGACGTATATACGGCAGCATGCACGAAGTGTGCAGAAGAATTAGGTGTCAATGCGGCATCTTCCGCAAACGAGGCAGTCGAAGGCGCTGATTATGTCCTGATGGCAGTTAAGCCTATTCACTTTGACGATGCATTGAAGAGCATCAAGGACAGCCTTAAGCCCGGTGCGATAGTTCTCTCGATCGCAGCAGCAGTTACATGCGCAAGGATCGGCGGTATCCTGGGCGAGGGCAGAAAATTCGTAAGGATCATGCCCAATACTCCCGCACAGGTCGGACTCGGCGTATCTGCCGTATGCCCCGTAGGACTCAGCGATGAAGAGTCTGAGTTCGTTCTTAAGCTTCTCGGCACATGCGGAGAGACCATTCTCTGCGATGAGAATACATTGGATGCGATCGGCTGCGTATCAGGCACAGGTCCTGCTTACGTCATGCTCTTCATCGAAGCTATGGCTGATGCGGCTGTAAGTCTCGGAATCAAGAGAGCTGATGCTCTTAAGATCGCTGAAGCTACAGTTGCAGGTTCAGGAAAGCTCGCACTTGAGACAGGCAGACATCCTGCAGAACTCAAGGACATGGTCTGCTCTCCCGGAGGAACAACGATCGCAGGTGTTATGGCTCTTGAAGAGAACGGCTTAAGAAATGCCGTTATCAAGTCGGTAACCGCAGCTTACGACAAGACTCAGGCTATGAAGGGCAATAAATAAGCTCCGGTAAGATATGGCAGTAATCAGCGAAGTCACAATATATACCGACGGAGCGTGTTCCGGTAATCCGGGACCGGGCGGCTGGGCCGCTATCCTTATGGCCGGCGGAGCAAAGAAAGAACTTTCCGGCGGTGAGCGCGATACCACAAACAACCGTATGGAACTTATGGCTGTTATCGAAGGCCTTAAGGCTTTAAAGCGTCCCTGCAAAGTTGATATCTACAGCGACAGCGCATATGTCGTAAATGCTTTCGAACAGGACTGGATAGGCAAGTGGATGAAGAACGGCTGGAAGAACAGTGCCAAGGCCGAGGTTGCCAACAGCGATCTGTGGAAAGATCTTATCGGGCTGACCACAATGCATAATGTGACTTTCCATAAGGTAAAGGGACATGCCGACAATGAATTTAACAACCGCTGTGATGAACTTGCCGTTGCGGAATGGAAGAAGATCAGCGAGGGTAAAGGGTAAGAATAATGGGTAAGATAAACTGCAGTGACGATATGCTGTATGAGAAGACCGAATCTTCGAAGACGATTTTCGAAGGAAGGGTCTTCGATGTTGAAATAAAAGAGATAACAACGCCTGAAGGCAAAAAGAGCTCAAGAGAGATCGTAAAGCACCCCGGCGGAGCATGCATCCTTCCGGTTGACGATGAAGGCAACTGCTACCTCGTAAAGCAGTTCAGAAGTCCTTTCGAAAAGGTCATGCTCGAAGCTCCCGCAGGTAAGCTCGAGAAGGGAGAAGAGCCTTTCGACTGCGTATCAAGAGAGATTACCGAAGAAACAGGTTTTGTTGCAGAAAACATCGAGCATGTCGGTGCCATCGCCGCTACTCCCGGTTACTGCAGCGAGATAATCACTCTTTACATCGGAACCGGCCTTAAATATGAGGGCGGCAATCCGGATCCGAACGAATACATCGCTACTGTAAAGATGCCTCTTAAAGAAGCTCTCAGGATGGCTGACGACGGCGAGATCAAAGACGCCAAGACACAGGTATTGCTTTACAAAGCTTCCAGGAGGTTAGGAATTTGAGCAGAGATACTTCACGCAAAGAGGCAGCGGGAATAGTACTGTTCTTCGTTGCGATTGCAATAATACTCATCTTCTATCTTCCTGTTTCTCTTACGGGCATAATAGGTGCTGCAGTTAAGAGCTTTTTCTTAGGACTCATCGGTGTCGCTGCTTATGCGATACCTGTTTATATCCTCTATGTTGCATTGGACGTCTTTTTCGAGAAGAGACAGGGTGTATCCGGTATCAGAGTCAGGAGTATTATCCTTCTCCTTGTCTCTGTTTCCGCACTCCTTGCGCTTGTTTCAATGGACATGGATTATTTCGAGACCATCTGCGAGAATGCCGACGGAAAGACATCCGCTCTCAAAGCGCTTTCACTCCTGTGGGAATCCGGTACCGAATCTGCAAAGATAACAAATCCCTTAAGTTCCGGTCCCGTGCTTACGGGCGGAATCATCGGAGGCTCTGTCGCAGTTGCTCTCTATCAGGTTACGGGCAAGGTGATAAGCGTTCTTGCAATTATCGTCTTCCTTCTTACACAGATCCTTCTCGTATTCAGAGTTTCACTTAAGGCTACTGCCAAGAAGACGGCTCATGCCATTGCGGCCACTTCGGGCAAAGTTTACAACAGCGTGGTAAGCCATAAGAGCCAGAAGCAGAACGATCCGAATTATCAGATCTATTCCGGCAACGGATACGGCAGCACAAATACACAGAGACCGCAGCAGAGAAGACCTGCCGGCACGACTGTAATCACATACGGCGACAACGGAATGATCACTCCCAATAACCGCGTGAACGGTTCTTCACCTTTTGTTAATAACGGAGTTCAGATGTCTTCCGAGAAGCAGGGTCCGTTCATGACGAATCTTCCCATCGACAGCGCTACGGGATTTACTGATGTCGATAAGCTTACGGGCGGACAGATACATGCAGTATCTCAGGATCCCGGAAAGCTCACTTATAACGAGAAGGAATATGATGTCACAAAGGGCGCAGAAGCCGATGCTGATTTTGCATATACAACGGATCCTTTGAGCGTTCCCGGATCTGCAAAGGTAAAGAAAGAGCATAAGAAGCTTTCGTTCCTCGAAAAAGATAAGAAGGACGATTTCTACGATCTCGATCCGTCTTCGAAAAAGACACAAGAACCTGATTACGATTCCGATATCTACAGCGGTACTGAAGATCCTTATGAGATCAGCGAAGATTCCGAAGGTTCAGGATACGATTATTCCGAGCCTGAGCGCTCTGTAAGAGAGCCCAGGATCAAGCCTTCTATGTACGACAGGCTTACCGAAGGCGGAGAGCCTCAGCAGACATCTTATGCTGCTCCTGTTGCACCCGTATCAGAACCCGGCGGAATTACGATCAATGCCGGAAATGACAATACGGAGAGCTTCAGCAGAACAGAAGGAAGGATCCTCAAGACTTCTTCACACGAGAAGACCACGCAGTCTGCTCCCGGCATCGAGTTTGCCGAAGAGACCAAGAAGCATGAGGCTGAACGCCGCAATCAGATAAGAAGACTCAGAAATTACAAGCCTGCACCAACATCGTGCCTTGCTCCTGATATCAAGCAGAAGGCTGATGCCGATCTTGAAAGAAAGCTCAAGGCTAAGGCACACAAGCTTGAAGAGGCTTTGAAGAGCTTTGGTATCAGTGCGGAAGTAGTAAACATTACACACGGTCCGTCCATTACCAGATTTGAGCTTACGCTTGAGACAGGTACAAAGGTATCAAGAGTTACGGGTCTTCAGGACGACATCATGCTCGCAATGGCGGCCATCTCCATCAGAATCGAGGCGCCAATTCCGGGTAAGAGTGCGATCGGTATCGAGATCCCTAACGATTCTCCTACGGCAGTACAGCTCAGAGGCCTTGTTGAGACCAAGGAGTTCAAGGCTGCAACACCTCTCACGGTTGCTCTCGGAAGAGACATTCCGGGCAGACCTATCTACTGCGACCTTGCAAAGATGCCTCACCTCATGATCGCAGGATCCACGGGTTCAGGTAAGTCAGTATGTATCAACTCTATCCTTACGAGTATCCTCGTTCATTCCTCTCCTGAGGAAGTACGTATGATCCTCGTCGACCCTAAGGTCGTTGAGCTCTCCATCTATAACGGAGTACCGCATCTTATCATGCCGGTCATCACTGACCCTAAGAAGGCAGCAGGTGCGCTTAACTGGGCGGTGCGTGAAATGATGCGCCGTTACGACCTTTTTGCCGAAACGGGCACAAGAAACCTTGCGGGCTATAACTCAAAGGATACCGTCGAAGAAAAACTTCCGCAGATAGTTATAATAATAGACGAGCTTGCCGACCTTATGATGGTGGCGGCTAAAGAAGTTGAGGATTATATATGCCGATTGGCACAGCTTGCGCGCGCCGCAGGCATA
>CAJOJI010000064.1 GCA_905234715.1 uncultured Saccharofermentans sp. | reverse complement strand
CCGCTCCGCATTTCGGACAGTTGGTGTAATACTTGTGCTTCAAAAACTCTGCCTTCGCGTCAAGATCCTTTTGAATGGCTGAATTCTTAACAATGAGTTTTTCAGTCTCTTCAACTTCAACCTTCTCGTGGAACTTCTTTTTGTAGATCATTCCAGCGACCACATATGCAACAAACAGGAACATGAATATGCACGGTGTGTAATAGATCAGGTTGTCGAGGAAATTAAACAAAGCACCTTCAATGAAAGTATCCTCTATGACCGGAACGACCAGTTCATAGTAAGCATTCGTTATAAAAAGACCGAGATTGACTACGATTCCGATAATGCCTATCGGCAATGAATACTTGAAGAATTTTCTAAGTTTCATTTTGTCTTCTCCTTTTTAGCCTCTTTGCCCTTCTCATCTGCTAATGATAAGCGGTGTACCGCGCCCGGCGCACCTGTCTCGAAAGACAATACTTCCAAAGAGCTTCCGCAGCTTAAGCAGTTCTTCAATACTTTTGAAGCAGGAGCGCCGCAGTTCGGACATGAATTGTGATACCACTTTTCGCTGAGCATTGAAGAAATAGCGCTTTCTGTTTTATATCTCTCTTCGAATGCCACATTGTCCTCAACGATCCTCAATGCACATTCATGAAGAACATTATCTTTTGCAATGAAGATAACGACCGCAGCAACAGCAAAAAGAAGCGAGAGCACAGACATCAGATAGAACACAAATTCATCGATAAATGCGAATGCAATATCTGTCATTATCATGTTCTCGAAAACGGGGATTACCGCTTCATAGAAGAAGAAATTCACGATGAAACATCCAATCGAAAGCTTCAGCCATAACGAAGGTTTTACCCAGAGTATCTTAGGTGTCCTGAGTTTTGTCTCAAGAACTTTTTTCGCATTCTCAGCACCGAACTCCCTGTCGAAAAATGAGATGCTGTATCTCTTATCGTTAACGGATGCCCAAGTGCGCTTATCGCCTTTTGCATTGCGGGGACGGTAACCGTTCCCATTCCAGATCTTGCCTGCAAACTTGTTCAGATCTACATACTCGATATTTCTGATATCAGCAGTTCTTCCGCTCTGTATCAGGGCAACAATATGCATTACCACACTTGCGACAAAGATAGCGAGATTAATGAAATTGAGGCCGGGTATAACTCCTTCATAGATCAGGCCGGCTACGAAAGAGAAAAGCATCACTGAAAAGACTATTCCTCCGATGGTCATGTAAACCATCGCACCTACTACATGATTGCCGTACTCGTCGTCACCGCCGTAATAACCGTAGTGGCCGTAATGACCACCACCGCCGCTTCCGTGGAAACCACCTCCGCCAAAGCCACCGCCGCTGAAAGCCGCCACCTCCAAAACCGCCGCCGCTGTGGTGACCGCCCGAGTGGAATCCTCCTCCGTGAAATCCTCCGTGTGCCATATTCCTACCCCTTTAATCCGTGTGTCTCTTTAAAACCGGTTCCTTATCATTGTCTTCTGCCTGCGCAGATATGCGGTGTACCGCAGAAATATATTCCTTACCCTTTACTTCAAGCGAAGATCCGCAGTGATTGCAGAAACGCATATCTTTTCCCGCATCAACGCCGCAGTTCGGACAGTTGTTGTAATACCATTTGCTGCTCAGTGCCGAGATAATGAATCCCTCTGTCTTCATCCTCTCATACGCAGCATTATTGTCTTTGACTATTCTCATTGCACACTTGTGCAACAGGCTGTCTCTGACGATCTTAAAAGCAAAGCTTGCGATTGCCAGGAGCAGTGTAACTCCTGCAGGTGTGTAGAAGATCAGTTCGTCAACAAATGCAAAAGCTTCGTCGGTCATTACCCTGGTCTCAAAATAAGGTATGAGCCACTCATAAAAAACAGCGTTCGAAGCTGTGACAAAGAACGCGATGACAAGCCATACAAAAGGAGTCATCCAGATGATCTTCGGAGTTCTCTTGATAAGATCTTTTACTTTGTTTTTGTTCTCTTCACCGAAATCCCTGTCATAGAAAGCAATACGGTATTTATTGTCATAGATTGAAGCCCATGACACCTTGTCGCTTACAGAATCACGCGGAGCATAATTCTTGTAATCAGCCTTCCATACCTGAGCCTTTTCAGTTTCATAAGCCTGAAAACCTGGTCTGTAAATAGCATCCTGCCTTCCGTAATCTTTCAGCGCAAGGAAGAAGAAAACACCGCTCGCTACAAACATACCGAGATTGATAAGATTCAGTCCGGGTATTTCACCTTCGGCAACTGCATAAACGAAGTAGCCCAAAAGTACTAATCCGAAAATTACGATCTCTCCGATGAAACCGATCGGATCGCCTCCGCCGCCACCGCCGCTTCCGCCATGATAGCCTCCGCCGCTAAAACCGCCGCCTCCATGAAAACCGCCACCGCTGAAATGATGTCCACCGCCGTGGAATCCACCACCATGATGTCCGCCTCTTGCCATTTCTACCTATCCCCCTTTGAGTATAAATTATAAGGTATGGGGGGATTTTGTAAATAATAATTGATTCGGCCGTTTTTGAATATTATTGCTAAAAAAACGTTTTCGAGAATTTGGCCATATATACATATGGTTAAAAAACCGAAAAAGAGAATTTAGCCATATCTTAAAGCGGCAGGAATAGTCATGAAAAAACTTCGATTAAACGCAACCAAAAACTTATCGGCCGGGCCATTCAGGTGGTCCGACCGGTAAGCACCGTGGAAGGGCATCTTGCGATACCGATTGACATTCTGAATTAATCTTCCTTCTTGTCTTCTTTAGCAATCGTGATTGCCTTATAGACAAGAGCTGCAACTGCACCGCCGATGAGAGGTGCAACGATGAATACCCAGAGATCAGTAAGGGCAACACCGCCTGCGAAGATTGCAGGACCGATAGAACGTGCCGGGTTAACTGAAGTGCCTGTGAAGCTGATTCCGAGAATGTGTACGAGTACAAGAGCAAAGCCGATGATGAGGCCGCCGAATGAACCGTGCTTGAACTTAGCGTCAGTAACACCTAAGATGCAGAGTACAAAGATGAATGTGAGAACAGCTTCGATGATGAGTCCTGCAGCAATGTTTCCGTTGCATCCGCTTAAGTTGTTTGAACCTAATCCCCAATAGATCATCTTCATCTCGTTCTCATCATAAACGCCTGTCATGTCGACCTTATCAGTAAGTCCGAACAGATAACGGAGAAGGCCTGCACCTGAGATAGCACCTAATGTCTGGAATACGATATAGCCCCAGAATTCGCTTACTGTCATCTTCTTGTTGATGAGCATTGCAAGTGATACTGCAGGGTTGATGTGGCATCCTGATACGTTGCCGATGCAGTAAGCCATTGCAACGATTACAAGGCCGAAAGCAAAAGCCGTAATGATGTATCCGCTTCCGTTTGAAGCATCGCATCCTACTGCCATTGCAGTACCGCATCCGATGAATACAAGTACGAATGTACCGATGAATTCAGCAGTAAACTTCTGGATCGTTGCAAGTGTCTCGTCCTTCTTTGATGAAGGAATAACCATGTAAAGGATAACGAGAACTACAGCGAGGATCGCAAGGTCTGCCATGAGGAATGAACCGTTGTAGACCATGGAATAAACGAGCGCACTGTCGTAGCCTGCATCAGCTGCGTAATCAGCGTAGAAGATAACGCCTGAAGCAACAGAGCCGAGCCATCTTACGATGTAAGCGACTGCCGTAAATGCAAGGATCTTGATAAGTGATGTGCCTCTGAATCTTCCGAGTGCATCAGGCATCTTGGCTCTTGAATCTGCCTTAAGTGCAGCAAAACCTGCAATGCCCAAAGCAGTATAGCCGATCGTGTAATCGAGAATTACCTGGAAAGGAGTTACGAGCCATCCGCCGATGAGCTGCAAAAGGCTGAAGATGAAAGCGATAACAAAGCCCCATACAGGTCCGAATGCAACACCGTAAACGATGATAGGCAGTGTCGATGCGGGAGTAACTGTTCCGCCCATAGGCATTTCGAAAAGCTTTAACTGTGAAAGCACGAATGCGAGTGCCAGGCACACACCGCCGGTAGCTATCCTTAAGATATTCTCGCGGTTTGATTTAAGTGATTGTTTTGACATAAAAACACCTCCGTCTAACGGGCACCGGAGCGACTGCTGTAACTTCACGGTCAGTGCCAAAGACAAGAGGAATTCTAAAGAATATATATGGTTCCCTACGCCGGCATTATCCGTCAGGTTTAGCGGGTCGGATGTTTGATCCCTCTCAGCTTTTTAAAGCTCCCCGATTTCCGTTTTGTCGCGAAAAATATACTATATGGATATGTTAAAAACAAGGCATCAGCCCTTGTCAGTTTTACCGAATCTTTTGGCAGGATGCCATATGAGAAGCAGTATAAACATCAATACCGACGTGGTGCCGAGGCTAACCGGGTAAACAGTCATGATGCTCTGGAAAGTGTGATACTGCTGGAATATGGTATAGATCCATAAGATCCTTATGCCGCAGACACTGATCATGGTGATGATAGCAGGCGTCAAAGATATTCCGTATCCTCTCATGTAACCGCTCATGACATCGTAGAACAACGAGAAAAGATGCGCAGTCGTGATCAAAACGATTCGCACATAACCGATCTCGACAAGTTCCGGATCAGGATTAAAGATCGCGATAAGTTGCTTTCCGAAAACGATAAGCGTAAGGACCATGAGTCCCTCAATCACAATGCCTTCGAGCATGCAGAGCTTGAGTGTCTTTTTGCATCTGTCGATCTTCTTAGCGCCGTAGTTCTGACCTGTTATCGTGGTGCACGCCTGGCCGAAGCTGTTGAGAACATAATATGAGAAGATCTCGATATTAAATGCAGCTGAAGATGCAGCGGCAACACTCGTGCCGAGACTGTTGATCGCTGCCTGGATGATTATGTTTGCAGTAGAGAAAACTGCCGCCTGCGCACTTGCGGGAAGTCCTATTCTCAAGATCTTCCATAATATTTTCCAGTCGATCTTAAGTTTCTTTTCATCAAACCTTGCAGCATTTTTCGACTTCCTTAAGAACAGAAGCAAAATGATGCTGCTGATCATGTTTGAGATGACTGTCGCAATGGCAACACCGTCTACCGTGCAGTGCATTGCCAGGACGAAGAAAAGGTTAAGTCCGACATTGATAATGCCTGAGATTATGAGCGCTATAAAAGGGAGCTTCGTATTACCCATTCCCCTGAAAACAGCAGCCTCAAAGTTGTATAAGAGAATGACCGGAAGGCCTCCGATATAGATACGGAAATAAAGTATTGCCATGCCCAGGGATTCTTCTGCGATATTCTGTGATCTTAAGATGGGCTCAGCCAAAAGTTCGCCGATTATCGCAATGATGATGCCGCCGATTACGGCAACGATCATGGATGTGTGAAGCGCCTTCTGGACTGTCTCGTCATCCTTCTTGCCTACTGCATTTGCAATGATGACGTTAGTGCCTAAAGATATTCCCAGAAACGAGTTAACAATAAGAGATATAAGCGGAGTATTTGCACCTACAGCGGCCATGCATGCCTTGCCGAGTTCGCCCGTGTAGTTTCCTACTACGGCAATGTCGGCAGCATTGAAAAGCTGCTGCAGGATTCCCGTGAAAGCCAAAGGAAAAGCAAACCCGAGGATCTTATTCCACAGGCTTCCTTCAGTCATTGATTTTCCGGTATGAATAGCCGAACTCATAAATCAGATACCTAAATATCCCCGCGCCGAAACAGCGCCTCATAAAAGCTTAAAACAACACCATGAAATAATATCGCGAAAAAGCTTTTATAGGAGATGGCACCTTATACTAAATAATCAGTATTAAAGACGGCCAATCTTAACAAGTCTTACAATGCAGGATTCAATGAACTTCTGGACCTCACGCTCGTACATTGCCTGGGATCTCTCATAGCACTCAAGGTGCTTTGCATTGTTGACGATTACCATTCTCTTTCTGCAGCGCAGGTTATCGTAGATCTCACGCGTATCCGTGGGCTTTGTCACTTCATCTTCACCGCCCTGGAAAATGAGTACCGGTATCTTTATGCTGCCCGCATGAGTAGCCGCGTCGCAGCGGTTGATGTCAAAACCGAACTGGCGCTGTGCGCTCTTCCTTATGCTGCCGATAAGCCACTCAGGAGGCATTTTCGTGCTGTTCGGAAGATTGTTCTTAAGAAATGCCGTGAGCGAAGACATCGGTGAATCGGCGATTATGCCGCAGACACAGCGGTCGAACTCCTTCTGCTGAGCGGCGAGAAGGCATGCCGTGGCGCCTGCGCCTCTTGCCACAAGATAGATCCTGCAGTTATTACCGAGTCTTCTTTTCGTGAACTGATACCATGCATCAAGGTCAACGCTCTCCATGAGACCCCATGTAAAGTTCTTGCCGCCGCTCATGCCGTGGCCCCTCATGTGAGTGATAAGGCAGTGGCACTGGACCTTGCGCATCATGAGCCTTGCGTATGCAGCCATCTCGGCCGGTGATTCATCGTAACCGTGAACCAAAATGACCATATTCCTGCATGTCGAGTCGGAAGACGGCCTGTAATAGCCTGACAGCTTGCAGCCGTCAAAGGAGGTAACTCTTACGCCGAGCCATTCATTGTGGAATGTATAAAACCAGTTCTTCCCGCGCCCTATTATCGTGCTCCTGTCGATCTTCTTGGGTGAACGGTCGACCTGAGGCAAAGGCTTCGGCCTTCTGAATATCCTTTTGAAGAGCTTGTCGGTGTAGGACATGAAGAGCACAAAAAGTCCTCCTCCGATGAGGATGAACAAAAGCACTATAAGCACCGCAACGAGAATGGCGGTTACAGCAGAACCATTATCCGACAATTATACCCTCCGGGCCGTCCTTCCCGGAGCTCAGGAGCAGACAGCCATCTTCAGTAACCAGGCAGTCGTCCTCAATCCTGAAACCCGTGTCCCATTCGGGAATGTAAACGCCGGGTTCGACGGCAAGGCAATTACCTGCTTCAAATTCCTTGTCCCTCGGACCGACGTCGTGAACGTCCAGACCGAGATAGTGAGAAGTGTTGTGCCAGTAGTAACGGCGCACTTCCTCCACTGTAAAATTATCAGGTATTAGCCCTTGTCCCGCAAGCCATTTGCCTGCAATGTCATACATTTGTGAATTAAGCCCGTTGAATGTTTTTCCGGGTGCTATATATTCGAAAGCAGCCTTCCTCAGATCCTGGATAAGGCCTAAAAGCTTCATTCTCTTATCGTCTTCGCCTTCAGGTGCGCCGACAAAGAATACGCGTGAGATATCAGCGCAGTATCCGTCCATTCTGGCGCCGCAGTCGATCTGGATAATGGAGCCTTCTTTTGCAATGCCGTCCCCTGCTTTTTCAGGGTCGGAATGATGCAGATAAAAAGCATTCGTTCCGCAGGATACGATAGTCTCGAAAGCAAAGGACATGGAGCTTCTCTTTGCCATCTCATACTCGAGCTTAAGGTAGAGTTCATACTCGGAAACGCCCGGACGGATGAGAGATTTCATCTCATCTATAGCCTCTTCCGTTATCCTTGCAGCTTCCCTTATGGCGTCAGCCTCACAGGGCTGCTTAACAAGGCGCATATTGGTCGTTATCTCTGACAGGTCAGATGCCTTCCTGCCGTCCTTTTCTATCTTCTTCTGGAGTTCGAAAGGCTTGGCCATGACAGATGACTTATCCAGATAGATCTTGATGCCGGAGTCTTTAATGAGCTCAAACTCTTTCTCCTCGTACTTTTCGAGGTCGAGAACGTCGTCAGATGCCAACCCCGTCAAAGCGGAAATGTCGTCAAAGCCCATTCTCTTGCCGTGCCAGCGCTCCTCCATGGAGTCTCTGGCGGGTGCATAGAGCTTAGAAGTAACATTGCCGTCGTTCTTTTCGATAACGAGGACAAAGCCCGGACGCTCAAGGCCCGTGAGATAGTAGAAGTTCCTGTCACAGAAGAATCTGTAATCGGAATCCCTCGACATGTGCTTTTCGTCGCCCGAGAAAAGCAGCGCCGCGGTGCGGTCCGGCAACGCGGCGGCAAAGCGCTCTCTGTTTTGTTTGAAAAATACGGAATCTATCGCCATCAGTCACTTACCACTGCTTGACTCCGCTCGAACTGACGTTGTATTCGTCGAAGAGGATCGTGTTATTGATGTAGTTGAGAGTGGCACCGGGAGATCTTCTGATGAGACCGGGGTTGCCGATAACGATGGAGCCGTCCGGTACGTCGAAATTGACGTATGCGCCGGGCGCGATAAGAACGTTGTTTCCGATCCTGATATTACCTACGATGACGGCATTTGCGCCGATCCATACGTAATTACCGATATGGGGAGAACCCTTTCTCTTACCTCTGAACTGAGTACCGATAACAACGCCCGTCGAAACATTGACGTTGTGGCCGATAACGCTCTTCGGGTGGATGATTACACGGCCGAAATGCGCCAGATAAAAGCCTTTGCCGATCTCGGTATCGTAAGGGATCTGGAAATGATACTTGCGGCTCAGTCTGTCGAGTCTGAAGTTAGTTACTGCAAACTTGATCTGATAGAGCTTTTTCTTGATGCCGTCCCACTTTTTGATCTGGTCAGCATAGTAACGCGTACGTCTCATGACGCTGATATAGCTGAACTCAGGGGATGACCTTCTCTCTTCAAGATAACAGGTATAGATGTTCTTATAACGGCGTGCATTACCGGTGTATCTGAACAAATCGGCATATATGATGTCTTTAAGTTCATCAGTCATGAATGCACATCCCTCCATCTTTTCCTAATATAAAAAATTCTATTACTTTTCGCAAAATAACTCAATAAGATTTTATGCTCAAACGCCCTATTCTACGAGTTTGTAATATTATTGGAGAAACCTATTTTCCCGCTAGCTTTACTTAGCAATGAAAGAAATATATCATTTATATAATAGATTTGACATTTTGGTGCTAAAGCTTTTGAATACACGAGGAAATCTGCACATGAATATCGAAAAAGAACTTGCAAAAAGACTGATGGATGAGTGCGAATCCGGCGACCGCCAGGTTGCATACAACCACGAGATCGCATTTTATGAACTCGTTGCCAGCGGAAACACGACAAGATTCGAGGAAGCTCTCAAGACCATCGGCTCAACTCAGACTTTAGGTGTCTTAAGCCCCGACAAAGTCCGCAACGTCAAATATCACACGGTAATCCTCACCGCCCTCGTAAGCAGATTCTGCATCGAGGCAGGCCTTGAGATATCAGTTGCTTATAACTTAAGCGATATTTTCATCGAACTTATCGATGCTGCTAACACAGTTGACGAGATCTATGCCGTTCAGAACGAGATGCTTCGTTCCTACTGCCGTAAGATGAGCGACCTTTCAAAGAACCGCGTAGTCTCACGCCATATCGTCGTTGCAATCGACTACATCAGGTCTCATATTCAGGAAAATCTCACGGTCGAGTCTATCGCAGACTCCCTGTCGCTCAATTCAAGCTACCTTTCCAAGCTCTTCAAGCAGGAAATGGGCATCACTTTGAGCCGTTACATCAGAGACCAGAAGATCAACGTCGCTTGCAACATGTTAAGACACCTGGACGAGTCTTCCCTCACTATCGCAAATTACCTGGGATTCTCTTCACAGTCACACTTCATTCAGGTCTTCAAGAAGTCCACCGGCATGACACCTGAGGAATACCGCCGTAAGAACTACCACCAGAGCTGGATGAACGGCGAAGGCGAATCATAAAACTTACTAATCAAAACTGCGTTTCCAAATAATTTCCTGAATTTGAGAATTCAGGAAATTATTTTTGTATTTTGCGGCTGATTTACTACTTTTGTTTCCTAAACGGCGCGTTTTGGGAAATTCTCAGGAAACGCCTTAAATCCAACTTATTATTCCGCGCTCTTCAAAGATTCCGCCATGTCGATCTTCTCGATCTTGGCGCGCATTATGAGGTTTACCAAAGACGAGAACGCAAGTACGAATGCAAGTGATATTGCATAGCTCAAAGGCGCGATCCTAATCTGATACGTGACCATATCCATCGCTATCTGCGCCATTACGAACCTGTGCAGTAAGAATCCCAAAGGAATACCTACCAAAAATCCCATCAGTACGAGCAAGACGTTCTCACGGGTTACGTAAGCACCTGTCTCTCTGCGGTTAAAACCCATTACCTTCAGCGTCGCGATCTCTCTTATTCGCTCGGTGATGTTGATGTTGTTGAGGTTGAAAAGCACTATGAATGCCAGTGCTGCTGCGCTTACGATTACGAGCACGATGACGTAATTTAATCTTTCCATCGTATTCGAGAAGCTATCCCTTGAATCAGATGTTGAAGACCATGTCTTTATGTCGTAGTTATCCGACAGATAAGATGCGATCTTGTATGTGTCGGCCTGATTCCTGGCTTCAGTCTTGATAAGGAGAGTTTCCGGAGTATAGGGCTTGCCGAATGCTTCCCTGTAGGTGTTTGGAGTCATGAGGACATAGTGGAATGTGTAGTTCGTAAAGACTGCGCCGACTTTGAGATTAACCTCATGCTCATCCTCGCCGTAAAGCAATGTTATCGTGTCTCCGACCTTAACATTATTCTTATCTGCAAGTTTTCCGGAGACAGCAACTTCGCCGTCGGCAGGCCATGCATATTCAGCACCGGTCTTAACATCCGTAAGTCCGAAGATCTCAGCCGTGTTGGGGTCGTCTGATATGAACATCTCAAGGTCTCTTACATAGTTTGAACCGTTGTTCTTGGCAGTATCGTTTTTCGCGATCACGTACTCGAAAGGAACGTCTGAATTTGCGAGCGCATCCTTTGCGGCATCTTCTATCGCGTACTGCCTGTACTTATCGTCAAAAACAACCTTAAGCTCGTATTTCATGATGCTGTCGTACTGGATGTTGACCACGTCGCAGATGGAGTCGTAAAGTCCGAATGCAGTGATAAGAAGAGCCGTGCAGCCGGCGATTCCGACGATCATCATCCACATTCTCTTTTTGAAGCGGAATACATTTCTAGCTGACACCTTGTGAAGGAACTTCATCCTCTTCCAGATAAAGCCGATGTATTCAAGCAAGATGCGCTTGCCGGGGAGCGGTGCCTTGGGCCTGATGAGTTCTGCGGGCATTCCCTTCAGCGCAGAAAGCGCAGTATAGACCGTGACTCCGACCGTGCATAACAGCGCCACGAAAAGCGTGAGGACAAAGAGCGGAACACTTGAGGTAAAAGATACGTCTGAAAAGCCGTACATCATCCTGTAGACTTCCCATATTACCGCAGGAAACAGCTTCGTGCCACCCAAAAATCCCAGGATTGCTCCCAAAACGGAAGCGGAACCCGCATATATCGCGTACTTCATTACGATGGCAAAATCAGAATAACCGAGTGCCCTCATAGTGCCTATTATTCCGCGCTCGTCGCTGACCATTCTGCTCATTGTCGTGGAGCACACCAATGCCGCGATCGCGAAAAAGAATACCGGGAATACCGCAGCGACGCCGTCAACGATCTTGGCATCGTTATCAAAGCAGACATAACCCGTGTTCTTGTCTCTGCCGAGGATATAAACTTCAGGATCTTCAACGCTTTCAAGGATCTCAAAACCGTATACGAGATTGGATCTGTAAACCGTATCTGCCGTATAAGAAAACTCGGTGTAGCCCTTCCAGTATTCATAGACGCCGTCGTGGTATTCCTTCCATCCGTCGTCTATCTTGGACTGTGCTTCTTCTATCTGCTCAAGGCCGTCGTTGTACTGGTTAAGGCCGTCGATATACTGCGAATATGCGGAGTCGTACTGGGACTTGGAACTCTCGTAAGAAGAAAGGCCCATCTCGTACTGCATCTTGTCGGACATATAAGTCTGGTATTTAGCACTGTAGTCGGAAAGCTTTTCTTCGTATGTCTTCTGCTTCTCATCAAGATCACTCTCGATGTCATCGAAAGTTGCTGCGTACGCTTCAAGTTCTTCTATCTCAGCCTGCGCTTCTTCTATCAGCGCCTGGTAATTTGCTATCTGCTCTTCCTGGTTTGCTATCTGCGTTTCAAGCCTCTGTCTTTCGATGTCGCTTATAGCCTGCTCAAGACTTGCTTTGTTGTTTTCTATGCCTGCCTCTAAAGATGAGATAGCGGATTCATAAGTTGAGATCGACACGTTAAGTGATGCGATCCTTGAAGTCGTCGTGCTTCTTGCCGTGCGGAGTTCGGAACGTCCGTCGAAGATCTCCTGATAAAGAGAATCGATATCTTCCTTGAGCGCATCTAATTCATCCTTTTCCCTGTTGACTTTGCTCTCTGACGCATCGAGAAGAACCTTGGTCGAAGTCAGTTCTTTCTGGTAGTCGTCAAGCTGGCTCTTGGAGTCATCAAGAGTTGCTTTACCGTCTTCCAGTTCCTTGCGTTTCTTATCTAATTCTTTCTGGCCGTCTTCAAGTTCCTTGCGCGCATCGTCAAGTTTTTTGCGTGCATCATCAAGCTCGTCGCGGCCGTCGTTAATGCCGTCATTGAATTCATCAACACCGTCGTAGAGCTTGTCGTATTCTTCTCTTAAAGCTGTTTCAAATCTGTCATTAATAACACTTGTCAGAGCGACCTTGTACTGCTTCTCGGCATTTTTAGCCCAGTCCTTATACTCGTCGGAATAGATATAAAGTCCCGTGTTTGCATAAAGATATGCTTCGGTAAAATACTCTGAATCAAATGCTCCGGGAAGTGCGCACACATAGAATGAAACGCTGCCCGAACCCTCATTGGTGGTGCCTCTCTGAAAGTTAAGATACACAGGCGATCTCGCAGTTCCGACAACCGTGTATTCCCTGTACTTGAACATGTCTAAAGACTTCTCGGAAGTCTCGTCTGTTATGACGAGTTTTGTTCCAAGTTCGATAGAAGGATAATTATATGCATCGATCACGACTTCGTCAGGCTTTGACGGAAGTCTTCCCGACTCAAGACTTAAGTGATTTACATTCTGTGTTATGGAAATAAACCTGACAGTGCTTGAAGTGAGTTTATCGCCAAGCACTGCAGAACAATCTGCTGAATATGCGCCTTCAACGATGCAGCCCGTACGCTTTGCAAGTTCATCTATATCTTCTTCGGTAAAACCGATAGTAGAAAGCATCTTAAAATCGAACAACGAATTGGCTTTTGTATACTTGTCAGCCGTATAAACAAAGGACGGAGTCGTGACTTTAAGACCCGAGAAAAAGCCGACGCCCAAAGCGATTATCGCAAAGATTGCGATAAACCTCGGGAAGGTCATCCTGATGGATCTTAATATTGTCTTGACGTATGGACTCATTACCACTCGATAGTATCTACGCTTACGGGATTCTCGTTAACTATATTGCTCGTGATCTGGCCGTTCTTAACTCTGGGTAAGAGCGGAGTTGTGTGTGATTATTACAACTGTCATTCCCTTCTCCGTGCTGAGGCTCTGGAGAAGCTTTAATATCGATTTGCCTGTCTGGTAATCGAGCGCTCCTGTAGGCTCATCGCACAAAAGAAGCTTGGGGTTTTTAGCGATTGCTCTTGCTATCGATACTCGCTGCTGCTCACCGCCTGAGAGCTGTGCAGGGAAGTTGTTCTTTCGCTCTGAAAGACCGACCTCATTCATGAGAAGATCGCAGCTTATCGGGTCCTTTACGAGCTGCGCTGCCATCTCGACATTCTCATATGCAGTAAGGTTTGGAATGAGGTTATAGAACTGGAAAACGAAGCCGACGTTCTCTCTTCTGAAAAGCGCCAGTTCATTTGCATTCAGCATGGATATCTCTTTGCCGTCGAGGTAAACCTTTCCGGTCGTGAGTCTATCCATTCCTCCGAGGATATTAAGCAGCGTAGTCTTGCCGGCGCCTGACTGGCCGACGATTACGCAGAGCTCGCCCTTTTCGATATAAAAGGAACATCCGTCAAGCGCTGTGACGTTTACCGAACCGGTCTTGTAGACCTTTCTGACATCGCGGAATTCAATATAAGACATAAGTTTTCTCCGTGCTTTTTAAAGCACCTTTCAAGTGATTACCTCACTTCGATATGGAACGGCTGAGTGTCGTAATCTGCGGCTATGTACTGCCATTGTGAAGGTACGCTGATGTAAAGTCTTGCGCAGTCGTCGAAAGCCCACTCGCCGATCGTTACGACGGAGTCGGGAATGTAGACATAACTCAATTCATCGCAGTAGCAGAATGCCTGCAGGCCGATATATTCACAGCCTTCGGGAATATATACGTACTCAAGGTCTTCGCATGTGTTAAACGCGTAGTCCTCGATCCTTGTGACAGTATCGGGAAGCACTATCGATGTAAGAAGATCGCAGTCGACGAAACAGTCGTATGCGATGCAGTCGATAGCAGAATCCTCAGTGAAAACAACTCTGTTAAAGCAGTTGACTTCATCAGGCAGATCAAGTCTTCCATAGCCTGAGATAATGATCGTGCCGTCTCTTGTAAGCTCATATGTGCAGTAATCGCCGCAGTGGCCAGCAGAAGGCTGACAGTGCGTTGTATCCGCATCAGTTATCCTGTGGTCATTAGAGAACGATTCCAAAGGTAAGAGATAGTAAAGCGTCGTATCCTCGTAAACATCGACATCGCCGTCGTCGTTGTAGTATCTGGACATATCGTATGTGGGGTCAACGAAATACCATCTGTCTCCGAGATAAACGGCAGCCCATGCGTGGTCGGCATAATCGTCGGGAGAAGGAGTAAAGCCCACCATGTCTTCGTAGCTTCCCATGCCGATTCCGAATTCAACGACTGCAGGGATTTCCTGTGCTCTGCACAAAGCCGCAAAGCAGTTGCCGAAGCCTTCGCAAATTCCCTTGCCGTCTCTTAAGATATCGACTGCGCTGTCCTGATAAGCACCTGATGCACCGCCTGCCTCGATGTTGTCGTAAGCCATCTCGTGAGCGATAAAGACATAGATGTCGTAGACCTTTTCCCAGTCATTTGAAGCGCCCTTGCAGATCTGGTCTGAATATCCGATAAGCACGGGATCGTCGCATTCAATATCGTTCTGGGGCTGCAGGCATTCCATAAGAGACTGCTCGTCAGTCCACATCTCCTCGCACGACTGAACGTTGTATTCGTAGTTGGGAGACTTCCAGAAATATAAGCTGTCGCCGCTCTTGTAGATGATGTTGTTGCCGTTATCGATGCGTCTTCCGAACGCTTCGTAATTAAGCGTGACATAGTAGAGTTCGTCTTCGTTCATGTCACTTGCAAAGTCGACGTCGAAAGAAGTTCCGCCGCGCGTATAAGTGCGGACAGTCTTCAGAGTCTTACATTTCGAGAGCGTGATCTCGAACTCCCTGTCGTCATCACAATAAAAAACAGCCCTGCCTCCGGCGAGACTGAAATTGACATTCGCGCCGTCAGCAAGGGTCAGTTCATAAGAATCAAATGTTGCAGGTCTAAAGTCACCTTTCCTGAAAATTCCCGGAAAAGCGTTAAGGGTAATTGATGCGCAAAGAATTATGGATGCAGCTACCCTCAAAAACACCTTCAGATCTCCTTGGCAATCTTGATAGCTTCGTCAACAGTGATCTCGGAAGATTCTGTTTCTGCTCTCTTCTTAACTTCGACGATACCTTCGCCTGCTCTTCTGCCTACCGTGATACGGAGCGGAATACCGAGAAGGTCAGCATCCTTGAACTTAACGCCGGGACGCTCGTTTCTGTCGTCGATGAGGACTTCGCATCCTGCAGCAGTAAGATCAGCGTAGATCTTTTCTGCAACGCCCATGATCTCCTCGTCGTTAGCCTTTGTGGGAACAACGATCACCTTGTAAGGTGCAACGATCGAAGGCCAGATGATTCCATCGTCATCGTGATACTGCTCGATGATCGCAGCAAGAACTCTTGAAACGCCGATACCGTAGCAGCCCATTACCATGCTGTGTTCCTTACCGTTGTTATCAAGATAGATGCAGCCCAAAGCATCGGAATACTTTGTGCCGAGTTTGAAGATGTGACCAACTTCAACGCCTCTTGCCATGCCGAGCTTACCCTTGCCGCACTTGGGGCAGATATCGCCTGCCTTGGCGTTGGTAATATCAGCAACCTTATCAGCTTCGAAATCTCTGCCGATGTTAACGTTCTTGAAGTGATAGTCTGTCTCGCAAGCGCCGACTACGAAGTTCTTCATGCCTGCAACTTCAGGATCGACAACGATGTCGACCTTCTGCTTGAGGTTAACAGGACCTGCAAATCCTACCTTTGCGCCTGTGATCATCTCAACGTCTGCGAAAGCAGCGAGCTCCATCTCGGTAGCATCGTAAAGATTGCCGAGCTTTGTCTCGTTGATGTCTCTGTCGCCTCTGCACATTGCTGCAACGAACTTGCCGTCAATGTTGTAAAGGATCGTCTTAACGAAAGCCTCAGGTCCGCAGTTAAGGTAACCGCAGAGCTCTTCGATGGTCTTAACGTCGGGTGTGTGGATCTTCTCAATCTCGAGTTCAGCTGCTGTATCAGCCTCTCCTCTTGTCCAGCCTGCCTTCTCCTCGTTTGCAGCATAGCCGCACTCGTCGCAGAAGCAGATGGCATCTTCACCGACTTCGCTCTTTACCATGAACTCCTGTGAACCGGAACCGCCCATAGCGCCTGAGTCAGCGTCAACGATCGTGTAATCAAGACCGAGTCTGTCGAAAATCGCACGGTAAGCGTCGTACATCTTCTTGTAGGAGATATCAAGACCAGCCTCGTCAACGTCAAAGGAATAAGCATCCTTCATGACGAACTCTCTTGCTCTGATAACGCCGAATCTCGGACGCTTCTCGTCTCTGTACTTGTGCTGGATCTGATATAAAGTTACAGGGAGCTGCTTGTAAGATCTGATCGAATCTCTAACAGCCTCCGTGAAAGGTTCTTCGTGTGTGGGGCCTAAGCAGAATGATCTGCCGCCTCTGTCGGTAAGCCTGAACATCTCAGGACCGAACTTCTCCCATCTGCCTGAACCCTGGTAAGCCTCAGCAGGAAGAAGTGCGGGCATTATGAGCTCCTGTGCTCCTGCCTTGTCCATCTCTTCTCTGATAACTGCTTCAACCTTCCTGTAGGTACGGTAACCCATAGGCATGAATGAATAAACGCCGGATGCCATCTTGCGGATCAAACCCGCTCTGAGCATCAGTCTGTGTGACGGGATCTCAGCATCTGCGGGGATCTCTCTCTGTGTAGCCAAAAAAAGTTCGGAAACTCTCATTTAACTTGCTCCCTATATTATTAATAATTATACGGGTGTAAGTATATACGAGAGGTTGGCAATTTGCAATTTTAAACTTAGTGATTTTATGAGTTCATATATGTCTGCCGTGTCATTCAGCCTCAAAAATCAGGTGAAACATCAGGGCAAGCCATGACAAACGCCCTGATTTTCGAGCATGTTACAATAAATATCCGGCAAAACCTCAGGGTATACCCAGACAAACGCCCTGATTTTCGAGCATGACTTCGCAAAAAAAATACGGCTAAGCCTTACGCTTAAGCCGTACTTTATATGTAATTCACTTTGTTATCAGGCTTTTAAAATTCCTAAGATGAAAACCACATCCAAAATGCCGCAAATTATGAGGATCAGGGCACAGATTATGTAGATTCTCGCGCGTTTTTTCTCGACATCGCGCTCTGTCGTACCGTAGCTTTCGCGTCTTGCCGGTTTACGGACACGTCCTAACGACATCTGCTCTCCCCCCTCACACATTTTTCCCTCGCGGTGTCTAGATTATAGACGCTTAAAAAATTACATACCTTGCATATATATGACATTCGATTTACATATTTAGAAAAACGCTTTACTCAAAATGAGATTAGCGGTATAGGGAGTGCCCCGAATCTTGGGCATATTGCAAAACAAAGCGGAGGAAACTCCCTCAAAAATACCCACTTTTTCACTTAGAATGGCCAAAAACATAAGTATGATATAATAATCTTGTAATTATGCGCTCAAAAAGAACGCAGTAAACACAAGGAGAAATAAGGTTTTTGAAGCTTGTTGGAGTAAAAGAATTCTATAACATTACACGCGCCAAGGTAATCTCGGCAGCGAACTGCGGCATAGTCATTCTGGCTTGTGCCATTGCTACATTTGCCGTTGATACGGCACTTAATTCCAATAATGTCCAGGCTAAGCCGATCGAGACTTCAACGCCGACCTCCGCTAACCCTGAAGTTACAGAACCTACAGAACCTGCAACTACTGAAGTTACAGAGCCTTCCACATCCGGAGCACCTGCAGTTACAG
This sequence comes from uncultured Saccharofermentans sp., assembly GCA_905234715.1. GTDB lineage: Bacteria > Bacillota > Clostridia > Saccharofermentanales > Saccharofermentanaceae > Saccharofermentans. The sequence goes on along the minus strand of CAJOJI010000064.1, from coordinate 2,907 downwards.
GAGAAACAGATGTAAAGATCGTTACTCCCGTCCCTTCTGAGTCATCAGAGACTTCCGAGACTGATGAAACTGCAGAGACAGCTGAGACAACTGAAGCTACTGCTGCAGAGACAAAAGCAAACTATACAGAGTCTGAATTGTATATCACCGTATATGCAACGACAGCCATCAACGTAAGGTCCGGCCCGGGCACCGATTACGACGTCGTAAAGGGCCTTAACGCAGGCGATCAGATAGACGTTATCGCAGTTACATCAAACGGCTGGTATAAGACATACAACGGCAACTATGTAAGCAAGGAATACGTATCAGAGAAAAAGCCCTCTGCTACTACCACAACAACATCCAAGCCGACTCAGAAAGAGACTGAGTACGAAGAACCCGAAGAAGAGACCACAACAACTACTACAGAAGAAGTTGTAGTACATGATTCTCCTTCCGGCAGCGGCAACAGCTGCACGATCACGTTCTACGGCCCGCAGTCTAACGGAGACGGCACATACAACACAAGCACAGCAACAGGAACGACATGTACAGAAGGCCGCACATGCGCTGCCGACTGGTCCATCTATCCTGCAGGAACGGTAATCTACATTGAGAACGATCCTTTGGGCGGAGACGGTTATTACACCGTTGAAGACTGGGGTCCGGGCGTCAAAGGTTACCATATCGACATCTATGCCGATGACGGCGAGACAGGCAACCACCACACCTGCACACGTACCGTCTACGCCCAGTAAGAACAAGTAAACACTACGCCTGAATGCTTCTCCTCAAAAGAGAAGTATTTGCGTTTTTATAGAAGGAACAATTATGAGCAGTAATTCAAAAAGACACAGTTATAAGGATCCGAAATATAAGAATACGAATCCCGTAAAGATAATACCTTTGGGCGGCATCGGCGAGATCGGCAAGAACATGACCGCCTTCGAATACAATAATGACATCATCATCGTCGACTGCGGCATGAGTTTCCCTGAAGAGAACATGCCCGGTGTTGACTGCGTTATTCCTGATTTCACATATATCAGACGCAACAAGGAAAAGCTCAGAGGAATTCTCATCACACACGGACACGAGGACCACATCGGCTCTCTCCCCTATTTCTTAAGAGAATTCAAGTGCCCTGTTTTCGGCGGCACAATGGCGATTGAGCTCATAAAGCTCAAGCTCCAGGATAAGAACGTTCCTTTCGAGGGCATCAAGCTCTCGACATGCAAGAACGGCGACATCATCCGCCTCGGCAATTCATTCTCCGCTGAATTCATCAGAGTCAACCACTCTATCGCGGATTCATATGCGCTCTGCATCAACACACCTGTTGGCCGCATCGTTCACTCAGGCGACTTCAAGATCGACTACACGCCTATCAACGGCAAGACCATCAATCTTCAGCGCTTAGGCGAGCTCGGCAAAGAAGGCGTCCTGATGTTCATGTGCGAGAGCACCAACGTTGAGATCGAAGGTTTCTCGCCCTCCGAAAAGCACGTCGGTGAGGCTTTCTCCCACTATTTCAGAAAAGCTGAAGGCCGCATCATCGTAGCAACCTTCTCATCGCACGTTCACCGTATGCAGCAGATCATCACCGCAGCCGAGAAATACGGCCGCCACGTCTGCCTCTCCGGCCGTTCGATGGTACAGGTATTCAACATCGCAAACACTTTGGGATATATCGACATCAAGTCCGATACGCTTATCGACATCGATGCGATAGACAACTATCCCGACAACCAGATAGTCGTTCTCACGACAGGTTCACAGGCTGAGCCGATGAGCGCGCTCACACGTATGGCATACTCATCACACCGCTCGGTAGACATCACAAAGGGCGATACGGTTATCATCTCCGCTGACCCTATCCCCGGCAACGAGAAGCCTATCTACAGAGTCATCAACGAGCTCTACAAGAAGGGCGCTCACGTTATCTACCAGTCTCTTGCAGACGTCCACGTATCAGGCCACGCTTACAGGGATGAGCTCATGATGCTCCACACCCTGATAAAGCCTAAGTTCTTCATCCCCGTTCACGGGGAATACCGCATGCTCTGCCTCCACAAAGAGATGGCAGTAAGCCTCGGCATGAACGAAGACAACATCTCTATCCTTGAGAACGGCGCCGTATTGGAACTTACGGAAGACGAAGCAAAGATCGCAGATCACGTACCCGCAGCACCCGTACTCATCGACGGTACAGGCACAGTCGACGCAGACGACAGAGTGCTTACGGATAGAATCCACTTAAGTGAAGACGGCTGCCTTGCGATTGCCATCACGGTCAACGAAGAAACGGGCGATCTCGCATGCTCCCCTGCCGTCAACTCAATCGGCTGCTTCGATGATGAGGAGAATATCGATGTTCTTTACGAGCTTATCTCAGACAAGGTCGACGACCTGTTAAAGCAGGCAAGCAATAAGTCAGGAAGCATCGAAGCCTTCATCCAAAAGCGCAACTTCAGAGAGCAGATTAAGAGCTTTGTAAATTCCAAATCCGGAAAGAGACCTATGATCATCTTCAACATCAGCTATGTCGGCGGTTTTGACGATGACGAATACTACGGAGATACATAAGCGATAAACAAAAGATTATTTCGAGCATCTTTCCGCACAAGCGAAGCGCGGAGGACCTTGATGCGAGAAGTAATCTTTTAGTTTCTGATTACATCAACTACGTCTTTGACTCGTAAGATTCTCTCGCACGTGCGGTCGAGCTGCTCTCTTCCTGATATGTTGACGGTTACGAAGATCCTTGCTTCAGGTCCGTCAACTACAGTGTTGAGCTTAACGATATTGATCTTCTCTTCAGAGATCTTATCCAGAACGTCGATGAGAAGTCCGTTTCTGTCCATGGCAACGACAACGAGCTGTACGTCGTAGCTTGAGAACTTCGCCTTTGAGAGCCACGTTACT
>CAJOJI010000063.1 GCA_905234715.1 uncultured Saccharofermentans sp. | reverse complement strand
TAAGATCTCTTCTTAAAAAGCTTGATCTCGAGAATGTTAAACCTTCAGGTTTTGAGCCTGCTTCAGATGTTGATGAATTCGTCAGCGGTATTTCATCTGAAGTAACAGATACGCTGAAGAACGGTATTAAGATCGTATATGAAGCACCGGCTTCTTTTGATTTTGTGTCTCTTGGTTTTGCCGTTGATTTCGTAGATATTCCTTCCGGTATTAAGGTCGTTTTGCTTGACTGGTCTTCAAAGACCGTTTATGTGATCTCACCTGAGGATTTCAATAAGTTGAGCAGCGGTAAGACTGTATTCCCGGTATCTTACAGCTATAAGGACAGATCCAAGTTCATGAAAGAGCCTTTGGCTTCCGTTAAGTCTGTCTTTGACTGCGAGATCGCAGGATATGTATTGAATATTCTTTCAGGAAAGCCCGATCTACAGAGACTTTATGAGAGCGTACTGCAGACGGCTTATCCCGTTGAAGACAAGAAGGGACCTGTTAAGCAGCTTTCGCTGTTTGATGAGATAGTTGAAGACGACGGTTCTTCAAAGGTTGAAGAATGTGCTGATAAGCTTCTTGCTGTTATGGCAATTGCCAAGGTCATGTCCAAAGATATCGAAAAGGACAGCGATCTTAAGAATCTTCTTTATGAGATCGAATTCCCTTTGGTCATTACCCTTGATAAGATCGAGCGCAACGGCATGCACGTTTCAGGAGAGAAGCTTTCCGAGCTTCACAGCGAATATACAAAGCGCCTTGAAGACATCAGCGCACGTGTGTTTGATGTGTGCGGAACTGAGTTTAACATCTCTTCACCCAAGCAGCTTGCAGATGTTCTTTACGGTGAGAAGTATCTTAATCTCCCTTCGGGCAAAAAGGGGAAGAGCGGCGATTTCTCCACTGGCATCGAAGAGCTCAACAGATTAAGAAAGTATTCACCTGCGATCGATTACATCATTAAGTACCGTGAGCTTTCTAAATTGGATTCAACATATGCATTGGGTCTTGCACGCGCGATCAAGAGTGATTCTAGGATCCATACGACATTTACCCAGGCAATGACTAATACGGGAAGACTCTCATCGACAGAGCCCAATCTTCAGAACATTCCCGTCCGTACTGATGAAGGATCACGCCTACGTGAAGCGTTTACTGCCGAAGAAGGTAAGATCCTTGTAGATGCTGACTATTCGCAGATCGAGTTAAGACTTCTTGCTGCATTGAGCGGCGATGAAGTAATGTGTTCAGCATTCCTTGACGGAGAAGACATTCATAAGAGAACTGCTGCAAAGGTATACGGTGTGTCTGAGGATATGGTCACACACAAGATGCGTGCGACTGCAAAGACAGTTAACTTCAGTATCATTTACGGTATTTCCGATTATGGTCTTGCCCAGGATCTCGGCATAGGTTACAAGGAAGCTGCAGATCTCATCAAGGAATACGGCAATCAGTTCCCGGGAGTAACTGCTTATCTGGAATCCCTTAAGAAGTCAGGTGAGGAGAAAGGCTTTGCCGTAACCATGTACGGAAGAAAGCGTATCTTAAACGAGCTTAAGAGCCAGAACAGAAACATTAAGAACTTCGGATACAGAGCCGCAATGAATACGCCTATTCAGGGCACTGCAGCCGACATCATCAAGATTGCGATGAACCGCGTAAGCAAAGCTTTGGAGGAGAAACTTCCTTCAGCTAAACTCGTAATGCAGGTTCACGATGAACTTATTTGCGAATGCGATATAAACGATAAGGACCTTTGTGCATCGATACTCAAGAGTGAGATGGAAGCAGCCGCTTCATTAAGCGTTCCGCTTCTTGCAGAGGTCGGATTCGGAAAGGATTGGCTGGAAGCTAAATAATGTTTGTATTAGGTATTACAGGTGGAATAGGAAGCGGCAAGAGTACGGTATCCGGACTTCTTGCAGAGAGAGGACTGCTTGTTCTTGATGCTGACGAGATCTCCAGATCAGTAACGGCAGCAGGCGGCAGGGCAATGCCTGAGATAGCTGCCACATTCGGAAACAAGGTCGTTACACAAAGCGGCGCTCTTAACAGACGCGCAATGTCTGATATCGCATTCAGCGATAAGAAGAAACTTGATGATCTGAGCACTATCATTCACAGACATGTTTTCGAGCAGATAGATGAGACTCTTGCGAAAGAAAAAGAGAAGGGATCCAAGTGCGTTGTTCTTGATGTGCCGATCCCGGTAAATAAATTCCGTGAGCTCTGCAATCAGATCTGGGTCGTTACCTGTGATAAGGATGTACGTCTTGCAAGACTTCAGAAGCGCGGAATGGATAAGGAAGAGGCTGAAAGAAGGATCGCTGTCCAGATGACAGATGATGAATACTGCGAGCTTGGCGATCATTCCATCGATAACTCATGGGATCTAGAAGATCTTAAGGATAAAGTTGAAGTTCTGATCCGTGAACAGCTTTACGAGAGAGGTATCAGGATATGAATATGGCTGCAGTCATTACAGCTTCTGTTTTCCTTTTGATATCTGTTGCGGCTCTGATCTATCTTTTTGCAGGCAAGAGTGAGTTTTGCTCCGGAAAGTTCAAGAACTATTACAGGGCGTGCTGCGGAGTTTATGTATCAGGCGCTTTACTCGTATTTGTGTTTACGTTGATAATGAAGGGACTGCCGGTTGCGTTTGTTATCATCTCAGATCTTACGATCCTGGCGGTGTTTATCTTTACAGCAGCTCTTATTTATTTCATGTCCAAAAAACTTGTAGAGGTGGCAAATAACGCCGGATCCGCAAATGAAGAATCAGGCAAAGAAGATAAGCAGTAAAAAGCCGGGGATCTTTCTTAAGCTCCTTTTGGTCTTGGTCATTATCGGTTTCCTCGGCGTAGCCGCAATGGGGTTAATGAATCTTCATGTCTATAACAGTGCTTCTTCAGATGTTTATTCTTTAGAGAATTTCACTTCCGGTGCTGTATCTTCTGATGCGCATTACGATGCGGTTATCGTGCTTGGCTGTGCTGTCTGGAAGAACGGTGAGGCGAGTCCGATGCTTGCTGACAGACTACGTACTGCTGCTGCAGTATTTAAGACAGGCTGTGCTGATTATATTCTGGTAACCGGTGACAGTCAGGATCCTGATGACTATGATGAGACAGGATGCATGAAGGAATTCCTTATTGACGAAGGTATCGATGCAGGCGATATCGTTTGTGATCCTCTGGGTCTGTCCACGTATGAATCAATGCTCAGAGCCGTAAAGTTGTTTAACATTAAGACTGCTGTTGTTGTTACGACAGGCTTCCATTGTGAGAGATCGGTTTACGACAGTCACGGATTCGGTATAGAATCAGTGGGTGTTGAAGCGATAAATTCCGGATATGTTATCAGACAGTATAATTACTACAGAGAGTTTATCGCACGCGGCAAGGATTTTGTTTTCATGCTTATAAAGCCGGGGTACTGATAATATGGGCCAGGGGATAATGGATTCTAAGAATACCAAGAGATTGCCTTCGTACATCGGCGGTGTGTTTGCTGTTATTACAGGCATATTCTTTATCATGTTCCCTGAGATCTCATCCGGTGTAATCGGTATTCTGTTCGGTGTCGTATTATTCGTTGCCGGTCTTTCTGAAGTTATCGGTTACATAATCTCGATAAAGCAGTTCAGGGAAGAGAATTACGGTAAGGCGGCCGGTGCCGAGATCGTGCTTGTATATTCTTTGGCCATAATGGTCATCGGTATTGTTTTCATTATCAAACGCGAGACTGTTCTGCAGTTTTTGGCAATGCTTATCGGCATTTTCTTTATTATCGACGGCATCGTTAAGCTCAGACAGGAGATTTTCCTGTTTAGAAAGAAAGACTTGTACAGCTTTGTGTTGCTCGGACTTGCTATTGCCCTTATCATTGCCGGTATCGCATTGCTCGTAAACCCGTTTGACGGAACCCGCAATATCATCGTGTTCTCCGGCGCATGCTTCATAGTAAGCGGTACTGAATCGATATTCCTCTGCATGATCAAGCGCAGGGAAAATAAAACCCGCAAAGGCTGATCCTTTACGGGTTGATTATTTTTGCTTGTTTTCGAAAATGATCAGACGTTGAATCTGAATACTACGACGTCGCCGTCCTTCATTACGTATTCTTTTCCTTCGGATCTTACAAGTCCCTTTTCCTTTGCGGCATTATAAGTGCCGTTTGCGATGAGGTCGTCATAAGCTACGACTTCGGCTCTGATAAAGCCTCTTTCAAAGTCTGAGTGGATCTTACCTGCAGCCTGGGGAGCTTTTGTGCCTTTCTTGATAGTCCATGCGCGTACTTCCTTGGGACCGGCTGTAAGGAATGAGATAAGACCCAAAAGGGTGTAGGAAGCGTTGATCATCTGATCAAGACCTGCGCTCTCGATGCCAAGGTCTTCTAAGAACATCTCGCGGTCTTCAGGTGAGAGTTCGCCTAATTCTTCCTCGATCTTAGCAGAGATTACGACAACGCCGGAACCTTCTTTAGCTGCGATATCCTTTACGACCTTAACATAAGGGATGTCTTCTTTCTTCTTGATGTCATCCTCTGCGATGTTTGCACAGTAGAGAACAGGCTTCATTGAAATGAGCTGGAGCTCTCTTGTGTATTCAAGTTCGTCATCTTCAAATGTGAGAGATCTTGCAGACTTTCCTTCAGCGAGGCAGTCGTAGATCTTTTCGTAAACAGCGAGTTCCTTGGCAAAAGCCTTGTCGCCGCCTTTCATCATCTTCTTTGTGCGGTCGATGCGCTTTTCCATGATCTCAAGGTCAGAGAGGATGAGCTCTACATCGATAGTTGCGATATCGCCTGCAGGATCTGCATGACCGTTAACGTGGATGACGTCAGGATCGTCGAAGCATCTTACTACGTGAACGATAGCATCGCATTCTCTGATGTTGGAAAGGAACTTGTTGCCCAGACCTTCACCCTTGGAAGCGCCTGCAACAAGACCTGCGATGTCTACGAATTCAACAACTGCAGGTGTGTATTTTTCAGGATTATAGATCTCAGCGAGTTTATCGAGTCTCTGGTCGGGAACGGAAACAACGCCTACGTTAGGTTCGATCGTGCAGAAAGGATAGTTAGCTGCTTCAGCACCTGCTCTTGTGATAGCGTTGAAGAGAGTGCTCTTACCTACATTAGGAAGTCCTACGATTCCAAGCTTCATATATGTACCTCTTATTTTCTTTTTTGCGTCAATATTTTAGCACATTCGGATACTAATACTTTGTAGGTTCTTTGTCGGTTTTTGTCTGGTGTTTGTATGCTCTTTTGTAGGTTTTCGTAATAATTCGTCGCGATTGTCAGTTTTTGTCGTAAATCTTGCAGGATTTCGTGTCGGTTTTTTGCAGGTTTTTTGCTCTGATAATCCGTGTTTAAAGAGCGTATTCTCCATGTAAAAGGAGGATATGACCATGACTTCAAAACCTAATGTCACAAGACTATATTCAAGCTTTGTTTCAGGATCGGATGCTACGGTTTCTCTGGTGGAAGTTTCTATTTCTCCGGGAATTCCGACATTCTCTGTTATCGGGCTTTGCGATTCATCGATCAGAGAATCAGAGGGGCGTCTCAGATCAGCGTTTAAATCAACTGGTTTTACGATGCCTAAAGGACACATAACGGTTGCGATAAGTCCCGCTTACATGAGAAAGACCGGTTCAGGCTTTGATCTGGCTATGGCCATGGGGATACTCTTTGCTTCAGGCCAGTTATATCTGCCTTCAGGAGCAAAGATATATGCCGAAGGTGAGCTGTCTTTAAGCGGCGAACTGAAAGCGACACCCGGTTCATGTATCAGGCTTAAAACTGTTCGCGGTATGGATTTCGACTATAAGATCATTCCTGAAAGTGAAGTTTCAAGTGCGGGCATTGCCGGATTTACAGGTCAGGGGATCAATCATCTGTCTGAACTTAATTCTGTATTCGACGGCAATGACTATCAGGAGACCGTTTTCGGTTTTGATAAGAAGGGAACTACTGATGACTTTCTTGATATCTCGCTTTTAAAGGGGCAGGAGAAGACAAAAAGAGCGCTTCTTATAAGTGCTGCGGGATTTCACAACATCCTTTTGTTAGGAAGCCCGGGAAGCGGAAAGACAATGGCAGGAAAGATCTTATCAGGACTTCTGCCGCCTTTGGGACCGGAAGAGTTATCAGATGTATATTCTTTGTCTGAACTTATTGAAGGTGATGATACTGATCTTTCATTCGACAGACCTGTCAGAGTGATAGGCCCTAATATCAGTGTAAGCAAGCTTCTTGGCAACGCGCAGTCCGTTACTCCTGGTGAACTGGCGCTTGCAAATAAAGGAATTCTTTTCGCAGATGAACTGCCGTTATATAAAACTGAAGTTTTGGACTTTTTAAGAAACCCTCTTGAAGAGCGGAAAGTCCATATGACCAGACGTGGTGTTACATATTCCTTTGATTCGAATTTCATCTTTCTCGGTACGGGTAATCCATGTAAATGCGGGCTTTTATATGAGAAAGGCACTAAGTGCAGATGCACGGTTAATGAGATCAACAGATATCTGTCTAAACTGAACGGTCCGTTCATGGAAAGAATAGATATCTTCAGTGAGATGAGATCGATATCCGGAGATGACATGGCAAGCATTTATATAGATGAAGCAGAAGGAGAGAGTCTCAGATACAGGGAGACTGTGGAACGCTGCTGGCAGAATGCCTTTTCGAGATACGGTGATCATTATCTAAACGGCAACTTCCCTGATACCGATATAAGAGATGCGATGAGGATACCTGAAAGCGTCGTAAGGTTTGCATCGGAACTGTCGGAGAAAGGATTTTTCTCTGCGAGGGGATTTACAAGAGTATTAAGGGTCGCAAGGACGATCGCTGATATTAAGGATTCAGACGATGTATCTGAAGAAGACGTCTCAGAGGCGACACAATTCAGGAAAAGAGGTGTTTAAGTATGGAATTTACTGAAAACACAAACAGCGATTTCTTTTATTCCGCAATGATGCTGAATACCGATATCAACTATAAGACTTTAAATGACCTTACAATGCATAAGGCAATGTCAAATTACAGGGACATGCATAATATCGAGCTCTTGAAAGAGATCGTGAAGGGAAACTTCGATCTTAAGCCGGATACTGTCCATAAGGTTAAGAAGCTTATTGATTCATTCTCCGATGTTGAGAAGATCGCAAAAAGATATAAACAGACAGCTGTAACTAAGGGCATTGAAGTCATGTCATGCCTGGACAGAGCTTATCCTTATAACTGGAAACATATTAGCGGTATGCCTAAAGTGTTTTACTACAGCGGTAATTACAATATCGTTGAAAGGATGACATTGGGCGGCTCAGTGGCGGTGGTTGGTTCACGAAGTCCGAGCAGATATGCCGAATATGCGACAGAACAGATATGCAAGACATTAGTGGATAAGGGAATAGCCGTTGTATCCGGTATGGCATACGGAATAGACCGTAAGGCGCATATGACTTCTGTTAGTACTGCGGGAGGAACGGTAGCTGTTCTTGCGGGTGGAGTCGACAACATATATCCGCCGAAGAACAAAGATATCTATGAATTGATCCGGAGTAACGGACTGATAATATCAGAGATGCCTCCGGGCCAGCAGCCTTTAAGACAGTATTTTCCTTCAAGGAACAGGCTTATTGCAGGCCTGTCTGACTGCACGCTCGTAATGGAGGCGGGAGCCGTATCAGGGACGCTTCATACTGCATCTTTTGCAGCCTCTCAGGGCAAAGAAGTTTTCGTACTGCCGAATAATATCTACTATGAGAATGCTTTAGGCGGATTAAAGCTGCTGGAAGACGGCGGAAATGTGCTTCTTAGCGCAGAAAGCGTTATCGACAGTGTGGCCAGAAGCCTGATGTATAAGCGAATGGATATGGGGTGTCCCGCTGAACTCTACTATCAGGATCAGATAAAAGACGAATTTGGAGGCGAACCTGACATAGATGCTTTAAGGGAACTCTCCAAAATAAAGCCTGAAGCTCTGACTGACGATAACTGGAAGGCTCTGATAAAAGATTCATTAACGCTTAAGCCCATGTGTGCAGATGAACTCTGCGTGCTTACAATGCTCCCTTTTTATAAGGTTTCGAAGCTGTTGACAGAACTTGAACTTAATGGGACAGTATGTCAGGAGAAAGGGAAGTACTCGTTGACATTTGTATAATGATGATATATTTTTAATTAAAAATATAGAGGGGTACTCCATGGGCAAAAAATTAGTAATAGTTGAGTCTCCTGCCAAGTCTAAGACGATTGGCAGATATCTTGGCAGCGATTATATCATTTCGGCTTCATTAGGCCATATCAGAGATCTTCCTTCCGGAAATCTCGGCGTTGACGTTAAGAATAACTTCAAGCCTTTATATATCACAATGAAAGGAAAAGAGAAGGTCGTAAGAGATCTTAAGCTCCTGGCAGCTGATGCCGACGAGATCTTACTTGCAACCGACCCTGACCGCGAGGGTGAAGCAATTGCATGGCATCTTGCCAAGGTTTTGAAGATCGATCCTGATTCTAAGTGCAGGATCACATTTAACGAGATTACCAAGTCTGCAGTTCAGGAAGCAATAAAGAATCCCAGAACTATAAACATGAATCTTGCTAATGCCCAGCAGGCGCGAAGGATCCTTGACCGTCTTGTAGGTTATGAACTTAGCCCTCTGCTCTGGAAGAAGATCCGCAAGGGACTTTCAGCAGGAAGAGTTCAGTCTGTTGCCACAAAGATCGTTATGGACAGAGATGCAGAGATCGACGCATTTAAGCCTGAAGAATACTGGCTTATCAAGGCTCTTGTTACTCCGGGAAAGAATACGGATAAGTTTGTCCTCGGTTACTACGGCGTTATGGAGAGTGACGGCAAGGTTAAAAAGGACGACCTCAAGTGTCTTGAAGATGCACAGGAAGTTCTTGATGCAGTAGGAAGCGGACCTCTTGTTGTAGATTCGATCAAGAAGGGAAAGAAGGAACGCAATCCGTATCCTCCGTTTACAACATCAACACTTCAGCAGGAAGCTTCAAAGAGACTCGGTTTCTCTTCAAAGAAGACCATGTCCATTGCTCAGCAGCTTTATGAAGGTGTTGAGATCGCAGGCGCAGGCCAGACAGCTCTCGTATCCTATATCAGAACTGACTCCGTCCGTATTTCCGAAGAGGCAGTTGCTGCAGCAAAAGACATCATCAAAACACGTTTCGGAAGTGAATACTGCTCACCTGTAAAGAGACAGTATAAAAATATGAACTCCGCACAGGATGCTCACGAAGCAATCAGACCTACACATTTCGATCTTGATCCCAGAGATATCAGATCTTCTCTTTCTAACGATCAGTACAAGCTCTACCAGCTTATCTGGGACAGATTCCTTGCAACACAGATGTCTGCATGCAAGCTTGATACGGTTACATGCCAGGCTTCCTGCAATAACAGAGTTTTCAGAGCAGTAGGTGAGACAGTTACTTTCAAGGGATTCCTTGTTCTTTACGATGATATCGCTGAAGATACAAACAAGAATGACGATCAGGACGGCAAGGCTGCTATTCCTCCGCTTGAGGACGGCATGAAGCTTGAGCTTCTTGATCTTAAGTCCATGCAGAAGTTCACGACTCCGCCTCCGCATTATACGGAAGCTACGCTCATTAAGGCTCTTGAAGAATACGGTATCGGCAGACCTTCTACATATGCTCCTACGATTTCCACGATCCTTGACCGTAAGTATATCGAGAAGAACGGAAGACTTCTCCAGATCACTGATCTCGGTAAGATCGTAACCAATATGCTTTCTGAGAATTTCAGCGAGATCGTTGACCTTTCCTTCACGGCTGACATGGAGACAAAGCTTGATGAAGTTGAAGAAGGTAAGGAAGAGTGGGAACACGTTCTTGATGTTTTCTATCCTGAATTCAATACTCAGATAAAGGCAGCCCAGGAATCGATCGATAAGATCACATTTGAGCCTGAAAAGACCGGTGAGGTATGCCCTCAGTGCGGTGCAGAACTCGTATATAAAGAAGGAAGATACGGCAAGTTCATTGCTTGCTCTAACTTCCCTGAGTGTAACTACACAAAGAATATCGTTGTCTACGCAAAGGGTACATGCCCCAAGTGCGGATCCGGTCTTCTCGTACACAAGTCCAAGAAGTACAGAAACAAGTCTTTCTATACATGCGACAAGCAGGGTTCCGATCCCAACTGTGATTTCATTTCATGGGATCTCCCGATCGACGGCAAGGTATGTCCTGAATGCGGTGCTTATATGGTATTAAAGCACTTCGGCAAGAAGGCATATCCCAGATGTTCAAACAAAGACTGTGTATCAAATGCCAGAAAGACACGAAAGTCTTCAGAAGGCAAGAAGAGTGAAGATGACGAATAATCCTGAAGTTACCATTATCGGCGCAGGTCTTGCAGGCTCTGAGGCTGCATATATCTGCGTGCGTGCAGGCGTTCATGTAAAACTCTATGAGATGAAGCCTGTTAAATACAGTCCGGCTCATCATTCAGAGAACTTTGCAGAACTCGTATGCAGCAATTCGTTAAGAGCTGCTGCAAGAGAAAATGCCATCGGACTTCTTAAAGAAGAGCTGAGACATCTTGGTTCTCTTATTATGGAGTCTGCCGATAAGAGCAGCATTCCGGCAGGCGGTGCTTTAGCCGTAGACAGAGATGAATTCTCCGGCTATATAACACAGGCTATTAAGAATAACCCCTTGATCGAGGTTATTCCCGGTGAAGTCAAAAAGATTCCCGCAGAAGGCATCGTAATCGTTGCCACGGGCCCTTTGACTGAAGGTGATCTTTTCGAGGATATCCTTAAAGTAACAGGCGATACTTCAGGACTTCATTTCTTTGACAGCGCTGCTCCCATCGTAAGCGGTGATTCGATCGACATGACCAAGGCTTTCAGAGCTTCAAGGTACGGGAAGGGCGGAGATGACTATATCAACTGCCCGATGACAAAAGAGCAGTATCTTGCTTTCCGCGAGGAGCTCGTAAATGCCGAGAGGGCAGAGGTCAAGAATTTTGACAGAGAGATCGTATTTGAAGGCTGCATGCCTATTGAAGTAATGGCTCAGAGAGGCGTTGATACGATGAGATTCGGACCGTTAAAGGGTGTTGGTCTCATTGATCCTGCCACAGGCAAAGAGCCTTATGCGAATCTTCAGTTAAGACAGGATGACCGCGCCAAGACCATGTATAATCTCGTCGGATTCCAGACAAGACTTAAGTGGCCTGAACAGAAGCGTGTCTTCGGCATGATCCCCGGTCTTGAGAATGCCGAATATACAAGATACGGCGTAATGCACCGCAATACTTTCCTTAATTCACCTTTGTATCTGACATCCCATTACAATCTCAGGGAAAGACCTGATGTCTTCTTTGCTGGTCAGATAACAGGTGTTGAAGGATATATCGAGTCAACAGCTTCAGGCTTTATGGCAGGTTTCTATGCTGCCCAGAGAGCTTTGGGTATTGAGCCTTCATACGAGCCGGATGCTTGTACGGTTATTGGCTCAATGGCTTTATATGTTTCAGATCCGCATGTTAAAAAGTTCCAGCCCATGAATGCAAACTTCGGTATCGTTACTCCGATCGAAGGAAGATTCAAGGGTAAGACAGGCAAGAAGGATAAGAACAATGCCATTGCCGACAGAGCTCTTGAGCATCTGAAACTGTTTGAAGAGAGCGTTGCTGCTCTTACTTCAAGATGATCTGCCATGACGGAATTCGATCCTGAAATCTCTTCCGCGCCTAAAGGACCGGTAGCAAAGTTCTTCATATCCGGATGGTCAAATCTTGTAAGAATGATGGCGGCAAACGCTTTGTTTGTCTTATTCAATATTCCTGCAATAATTCTTGCAGGATTTATGTCTGTTCAGTTTGTTCCGTGGATAGCTCCTCATTTCATTGATGTTAATTCTTATATCGATCCGGTAACGGGAAGTGATCAGGGAGTAATGGAACTTTATTTTCTTCTGATCATCTTTTTGCTGAATCTTCTTGTATCGAGCACATTGATCTCGGTAGGACCTTTTCAGGCAGGTTTTGCCCAGGTTTATAAGGAATTCCAACCCCGCCACCTAAGTCAACAAATTCAATGTTTACACCACATTCTTTTTGAACTTCAAGCACTAAGTCAAATACGATGTTTGCTGTGTCAACAAAAAAATCAGGATTA
>CAJOJI010000062.1:16395-19575 GCA_905234715.1 uncultured Saccharofermentans sp. | reverse complement strand
AACCGGGGATATCCTGACAAGTAAAAATACTTGACACACCATTTATCGTTTGTTATTATGTGCAGGCTGAAATAGGGGAGGCTTGCCTTTAAATGCGTGAAAAGTCAGTAAGAACAGACCTTTTGCTCGATTTCTACGGCAATCTTCTGACGCCCAAGATGAGGCGCACCTGTGAGAGCTACTATAATGATGATCTGACTTTGGCAGAGATCGCCGAAGCAGAGGGTATCTCAAGACAGGGCGTTCATGACACGGTCAAGAGGGCGGAAAAGCAACTCGAAGAGTATGAAGAGAAGTTAGGTCTTCTTGCACTTTTCGAGAAGCAGCAGGCAAAAGCAAAAACGGCTCTGGCACACTTAAAGAGCGGTGATACCGACAAGGCTGCCAAAGAGCTTGAAGAATTGATAGAGGAAATGTAATAGTGTTTGAGAGCTTGTCACAAAAGCTTCAGAATATAACTTCCAAGATGCGCGGCAAGGCACGCGTATCCGAGAGCGACATCAAGGAAATGATGCGCGAGATCCGCATGGCTCTTTTGGAGGCGGATGTTAACTACAGCGTAGTCAAGGAATTTGTCGCAGACATGACCGAGCAGTGCAAAGGCGCTGCAGTTCAGGAGTCTTTCACACCCGGCCAGCAGATCGTTAAGATCGTAAGAGATGCTCTCACAGAGCTCTTGGGCGGTGAAGAAGGCGAAGATAAGCTTAAGGTATCAGATACAGGATTTAACATAATCATCCTTTACGGTCTGCAGGGTGCAGGTAAGACAACAACAGCTGCCAAGCTCGCAAAACTCCTGAAAGAGAACGGCAAGAAGCCGATGGTCGTATCAGTTGACGTTCACAGACCGGCAGCTGCCCAGCAGCTCAAGGTATTAAGTGATGCAGTCGGAGTTGACTGCTATATCGATCCTGAAGAGAAGGATGCGGTTAAGATCGCTAAGGACGGTGAAGGCAAAGCAAGATACATGCTCTGCAATTACCTCATCATCGATACTGCAGGCCGTACTGTTGCAGACGAGGAGCTCATGGAAGAGCTCAGAGATATCGCTGCAGCGGTAAATCCCACAGAGAAGCTCCTTGTAGTCGACGCAATGATCGGTCAGGAAGCGGTTAACGTAGCACAGCTTTTCGAGCAGAATATCGGTATGGACGGCTTCATCATGACAAAGCTCGACGGTGACGCCAGAGGCGGTGCTGCTCTCTCTATCAGAAAACTTACAAACAAGCCTATTAAATACATCTGTACCGGCGAAAAGGTTGACGCCATCGAGAAGTTCTATCCCCAGCGTATGGCTGACAGAATTCTCGGCATGGGTGACGTCGTAAGCCTTATCGAGAAGGCTCAGCAGAACATCGACGAGGAAGAGGCACGCAAGGCAATGGAACGCATGATGGGCAGTTCCTTCAACCTCGATGACCTCTACGACCAGTTTGCACAGATGAAGAAGATGGGTTCTCTTAAAGATCTCGTAGGCATGATGCCCGGTGCAGCAGGCAAGGTCAATGAGGAAGACTTGGATGACAGGATCGTCGACAGACAGATGGCCATCATCACTTCCATGACCAAAAAGGAAAGAAGAGCACCTTCCATCCTTAATGCGAGCAGAAGAAAAAGAATTGCAGCAGGTGCCGGAGTTCAGGTATCTGATGTAAATAAACTCATCGCCCAGTACGAGCAGACTGCAAAGCTCATGAAGCAGTTCTCAAACGGCAAGGGCGGATTCAAGATGCCTAAGGGCTTTGCAAAGCAGGCAGCCAAGATGGGCCTTAAGGGCAACATGGGCGGTTTAGGCAATATGGGAGGAATGGGCGGAATGTCCGGCATGGGAACAGGACTCCCTCAGGGCTTGGGAAGCCTCTCGGCACCTAAAGAAGATTACGATGATACACCATTTACGTCCACAGGCAGGCGCGACCGCAAGAAGAAGCGCAAGGGCAGAAGATAAAGTCGATCCCGTCATATTTCATGGCGCAGATTATAAAAAACAAAAATATATTTTTTGGAGGAAACAAAAATGGCAGTTAAGATTCGTTTAAGAAGAATGGGTAAGAAAAAGGCACCTTTCTATCGTGTAGTTGTTGCTGACTCTAGATATCCTAGAGACGGCCGTTTCATCGAGGAAATCGGTTTCTATGATCCCATGAAGGAAACAGACAGCGTTAAGATCGATGCTGAAGCAGCAAAGAAGTGGATCTCCAACGGAGCTCAGCCCACAGATACAGTAAAGTCTCTTCTTAAGAAGCAGGGCATCATCTGATCTATATCAGCTGATACTCAAAATAATAGGAAGGAGAGCTTTATATGGACGATTTATTGGTTTATATCGCCAGGGAACTTGTTAACAATCCCGATGAGGTAAACGTAAAGAAGACAGAGCGTGGAAACACAGTTGTTTTCGAGCTGTCCGTTGCTCCCGAAGATACAGGAAAGATTATCGGCAAGAACGGTAAGAGAGCTCAGGCCATCCGTTCGATAATGAAGGCTAAGTACCTCAAGGAAGGTAAGCGCGTTATTGTCGATATAGTAGGCTGATTCTTTTGGATAATCTCATCATTATAGGAAAGATTACCGGCGCGCACGGCGTCCGCGGGGAACTCAAAGTATTCCCCTTAACGGACGACCCGCGCCGTTTCCTTAAGCTTAAGGAATGTTTCATCTGCGGGCAGAATTTCGAAAAGCCCGAAGCATCCGTATGCGCTTCTGCAAGGATGGACAGAGGAAACGTTCTCGTTAAATTCGAAGGCGTCCTCGACAGAGACAAGGCTGAACTTCTGCGCGGCAGATTCATTGCAGTCGACAGGAAAGATGCGGTAAAACTCAAAAAGGACAACTATTTCATCACAGATCTCAAAGGCCTCAAGGTAATTGATGATGACAGGGGAGAAGTCGGAACGGTCATTGACTGTTTTGAGACAGGCCCCCAGTTCACGCTTGAGATAAAGCGCGACAAGAAGAAAAACCTTATGATCCCGTTTGTAAAAGCTTACTGCTATGAAGTCAGCATTGAAGAGGGATTTATCAAGTGCAAAATGCCTGACGGTCTTTATGAATTATATGACTGACCGTTATTGAACGGCTTGGATATAACATGTTCCAGGGTGTCTCAGATTATGAGATGCCCTGTTTGTTTATAGACCGAATACTATAACAAAGTGCTTTTTTGAATATAATATCAAT
>CAJOJI010000062.1:0-16388 GCA_905234715.1 uncultured Saccharofermentans sp. | reverse complement strand
GGGAAAGGAGTTTTATATGTCAAAACGTTTCAGATTCTTATGCCCTCAATGCGGTACATACCAGGAGGTTAAGGGCAATGGACCTTGTTGGAAATGCCCCCGCTTCAATGATATTGATCAGTAGAAAGAGTCCCCGGATCAGATGGTCCGGGGTTTTATATTGCGTTATGCGGAATCTGTTTATTTATAAAAGTTTACAATTGGTTTATCCATTAATCTTAAAACCTTGTTAAGATTAATTTATAAATTCGGAAACGCTCGGCTTTTCTGTTGGAGAAGGCTTATGAAAAAAGAACGTCTTGTCGGAATTATAATGTCGATAATTATCTCGGCCGTTATGGGTGTCGTTTCCGCTGCGCTTGTAATCAGGAATAATCCTGAAGCTGTTAAATATACTCCTGTTGAAATGCTTTATATCACAAACATAGCGTTATCGATCGTTATAGGCGTGATAGTTTCACTGGTTATTCCGTTCGGTAAGATTGGCGCGATGCTGGCAAGAAAAGCGAATGCCAATCCTCCGGGAATAAAGTTCTTCCTTCTCAACGCAATCCCGAATTCCGTAGGAAACACTCTGATAATCAGCCTTATCTTAAGTTTTGTCGGTGTGCTTACTGCAAGGATGAAGCTTCCGGCTGAGGCGTTAAGCCAGCTTCCGCCGTTTGCGGTAATGTGGCTTGGTAACTGGTTTAAGCTCCTTTTACCGACACTTTTGATCAGTTATGTTCTTTCGGTCCTTTTATCACCATTGATCTCAAGACTTCTCGGAGTGGGAGGACCCGGTCCCAAAAGACCGTAATGAGTTTAGGCAGTTTCTTTTAAATTGATAGGTGATCTGTATGAGTTGTGTAAGTAATGAAAAATACTATTCTTATCTTGAACGTCTGGTCAGTATAACGCATAACCAGCCTGTTGACCATGATGCTTATGTTGATATCATTGTGGCTATCTGCAAGAACTATAAGCTTACCAAAGGCGTTTCCGAATTCTATGTTACTCCGATGAAGGAACAGCGCGGCGACGGTGAGATCTACTGCGATTTTGATACAGGAAAAAGTAAAAAGGTCCTGATCCGTATCAGGATCGTATCTGCATCAAAGGCTGTAATCATTGGAACACTTTATTCCGATCCTGATGAGTATGAACATGATGATACTGATATTCAGCAGCTGGATTCGTTGTTGAGGGTTGTTATCGGTTATGTCAGCAGAATGCGTTTGATCAAAAAACTTGAAGAGTTCGGTTTTTCGGATCTTGACGGTTACCGCAATTTCCGCGCCTTTGCCAGATTCATGGACATAAATAATGCGGAGAACAGACTTGGCGGCAAGGTTGCATTTTATCTTGATCTCCATAATTTCACGATAGTAAATCAGGAGATCGGACGCGAGAACGGCGATATCGTAATGCGCAAGTATTATGATCTTTTAAGCGATACTATCGGCGATACGGGAATCATTATAAGACTTGGCGGTGATAAGTTCATAGGCGTTTTCGATAAGGGCGTGCAGGAAGATGTCTTTAGGATCTTTTCAGGTGCCCCGATTGCTTATGATGTTTCCGGCGAACAGAGGGTAATAGTCTCTGTTGCGGCAGGTGTATATGCTTTACCTGTTCCTTACATGATGAAATCCTACGGAGACATCATGGATAAGATAATGCTTGCCGGCAACGTTGCTAAACGCCACGAAGGCGAGCGCATCGTTGTATACGGCGAGAAGATGAAGTCCCAGAGTGATCACGTTAAAAGGGTACAGACAGCTTTCCCTTCGGCGCTTAAGAATGAGGAATTCATCATTCACTATCAGCCCAAGGTCGATATCGAGACTAAACAGATCGTCGGAGCAGAGGCACTTTGCCGCTGGCAGAGAGACGGAAAGGTAATTCCTCCGGATGAGTTTATACCTATCCTTGAACTCAATACATTTGTATCCGAACTGGATTTCTATGTTCTTGATCATGTCTGCAGGGATATGGTCAGATGGCTTAACGAAGGCCGTCAGCCGGTTCGCGTATCAGTCAACTTCTCCAGAAAGCATTTGATCGACATTGATCTGACTGATCACATCATTTCAATAATCGATAAGTACAACGTCCCTCACGAACTTATCGAGATCGAGCTTACCGAGACCACTTCGGATGTTATGTTCAGCGATCTGAGACGTATCGTAAGCGGCCTTCAGAAGAATGGAGTAAAGACAGCAGTGGATGATTTTGGTGTAGGTTATTCTTCATTGAATCTCATCCGTGAGATCCCGTGGGATGTTCTTAAGATCGATAAGAGCTTCGTTCCTGAAGCAGAAGACGAGGAAAGTGGACATGGGCCTTGAATGCGTCGTAGAAGGTGTCGAGACAGAAGAACAGCTCAGGGTCTTAAGGAAAAACAATTGCATGATCGCTCAGGGATTCCTTTTTGATCATCCGCTGACAGTTGAAGAGTTTGAAGACCGTCTCATCAATAAACAATATAAATAATCAGAAACTTAACGCCGTCATAGTGACGGCGTTTTTCGTAAAACACATGTATTTATGCTATTATTTCCATGCAAAAACTCTGCAGTATAAGCAGATCAGGTTAATGGAAACGGTATAAAAGGCATATGAATTTTTACGTGGCGACATTATTTCCCGAGCAGGTGACCTCGTATCTTAATACGAGCATAACGGGCAGGGGAATTGCAAAGGGTGCGATCTCTCTGGAGTGCATACAGATGAGAGATTATGCGCCGAATAATTATGGCCGCGTTGACGATACCATCTACGGCGGCGGTACCGGCATGATGATCCGTCCCGAACCCGTTTTCGGTGCATTCGAAAAGGCTGTCGAACTCTGTGGAGGAAAGAAGCCTCATACGGTTTACATGTCGCCTAAGGGCAGCGTTTTCAATCAGGCCAAGGCTCATGAGCTTGCAAAATATGAGAATCTCCTTATCGTCTGCGGTCACTACGAAGGCATTGATGCACGCGTAATAGATGAGATCTGCGACGAAGAGATATCAATAGGCGATTATGTCTTAACAGGCGGTGAGACTGCAGCAATAGTCGTAATAGATGCGGTTGCAAGGCTTGTACCGGGCGTTCTTCCCAATGAAGAAGCATATACCAACGAATCCCATACTGACGGGATGCTCGAAGCACCGCAGTATACAAAGCCTCCGGTATGGCACGACAAGGCTGTTCCGGAAGTCCTTAAAAACGGCAACGACGCTGCAATTGCGGACTATAACCGCATCGCGGCACTGGTCGATACATGGCACAACAGGCCCGACATGCTTGATAAACTTGACATTTCTGAAAGTGATTGGGCTAAAATGCTTGCCTTTGAAAGAGGCATGTGCTAAAATTCTCCAGTTATCAGGATGGTCCTCTGCCATTATCCAGGCAAGAACATCTGCAGGAAAGAGAGGAAACAAACAATATGGATTTAGTAAAAGTCATCGAGAGCGAGAATATTCGCAACCAGTATAACGATGTTGAAGTCGGAGACTTCGTAAAGGCTCACCTCCTTATCAAGGAAGGCGCTAAAGAGCGTATTCAGGTATTCGAAGGCTATGTCATCGCAAGAAAAGGCCAGGGCCTTTCAGAGACAATAACAATTCGCCGTGTATCTTACGGTATCGGCGTAGAGAGAATTCTCCCTGTTAACTCACCCAAGATCGATCACATCGACGTTATTCGTAAGGGTAAGATCAGAAGAGCAAAGCTTTATTATCTCCGCGATCGTCAGGGCAAGGCTGCAAAGATCACACAGAAGATCTAATCGCAATCTTAATCGAAAATTCAAGACCGTCTCATTCCGAGGCGGTCTTTTTGTTTCGTGTTTTCAAGGCTGTTGGCGAGCAGGCGGGAACAACTGAGTACGCAAATCGTACAGTAAATTGTTTCTTTTACTGTACGATTTACGGATTTTTCGATATATATACGTATTTCGTACAGTAATCAGGGTGATTTACTGTACGTTTTACGTACCACTCGAAAATGTGGTGAGAGTTTTCTATATAGAAAAACACGTTCAGGCTATATGGTGCGTATTTGTGATAAAATCAAGCAGTTAACGATAAGGAGTTCTTATGGCAGAAAAAAAGAACGACATAAACTGGTTTCCGGGGCACATGAGGAAGGCCCTCAACGAGACAGGCGAGAGATTAAAGCTCGTCGATCTTGTTTATGAGACATGTGATGCGAGAGAATTGGGAAAAAACAAAGCAAGGCTGGTCATACTAAATAAAGCAGATCTTGCAGATCCTGCGAAAACACCCTTGTGGATAAAGAATCTTGAGTCTGAAAAGACCCGTGCATGCGCGCTTGAGAGTACGCATAAAAAAGGCTTTGACAAGCTTAACCAGATAACCATGGAACTCATGAAGGATAAGCTCGAGAAGGCTGCTGAAAAGGGCCGCATCGGAAGACCCGTAAGAGTTATGGTAGTAGGTGCACCAAATACCGGAAAGTCCACGATAATCAATGCTCTTGCCGGCAGAAAAGCTGCTGTAACAGGCGACAAGCCGGGCGTTACAAAAGACTTCAAGTGGATAATGACAGGCGGAAGATTAGAGCTCATGGACATGGCCGGAGTCTTGTGGCCCCGCATCGCAAATGCCAGGAGTGGTATCTGTCTTACGGCACTGGGTTCCGTTAAGGAAGAAGTTACAGATGTCGTTAAAGTAGCTTATGAAACATTAAAGATAATGTACGACGTATATCCCGAGCTTCTTAAGGAGCGCTACGGCGTCGACATGGAAGTTCAGGCTGAAGAGGACGAGGGTTATTTCCAGGATCCGTTCTACGATATCTTTCTTGCGATGGCAAAGAAGAGAGGATGTATCTTAAGTGGCGGAAGGATCGATGAGGAGCGCTTTGCAAGGCTCTTTCTGAATGATCTCAGAGAAGGACGTACCGGAAGGATCACTCTCGAGATGCCTGAGGATTTTAAGTGAGGTAAAACATGCCCAAGCTTACGACTGAACAGCTTATTGCCAAATACGAAGCAATGTACGAATACGAGAATGACTGCTTATCCAAGGGTTTCAAGATGATAGGTGGTATCGACGAGGCTGGCAGAGGACCTCTTGCAGGACCTGTTGTAGCAGCATGCTGCATCCTTGATCCTGAGGTTAAGATCCTCGGTCTTGATGACTCCAAAAAGCTTTCCGAGAAGAAGAGGGAAGAGCTTTTCGTTGAGATAAAAGAGAAGGCTAAAGCATATGCAATATGTGCCGTGAGCCCTGAAGAAATCGATACTATTAATATTCTCGAAGCTACGAAAAAAGCAATGAGAACATGCGTTAAGGACCTCGCTTCAAAAGGACAGTCTCCTGACATCCTTCTTATCGACGCAGTTAACCTCAGCGGTACAGGTCTTGATGTCATCCCGATAATTAAGGGGGATGCCAAATCAGATTCGATCGCTGCAGCTTCGATCCTTGCAAAAGTTACGCGTGACCACATGATGATCGAATATGATGAACAGTATCCCGGATACGGTTTTGCAAAGCATAAGGGATACGGCACAAAAGACCATTATGCAGCCATCCGCGAGAAGGGAATGACGCCGATACACCGCCGTTCATTCCTTAAGGTGATACATTAATCGGTCACCTGAAAAATGAACATTTTCATAAAAGTATTGACTTTGAGGCAAAGCTTGGGTATTATATCGCTCGTGAAAGAAGAACATCCGTTTCTCACCTCAAGCGGCGATTGTTTGTAAAGAGGTCAATAACTAGATAATTAACCTATTTTTTGAGGGGTTGCCATTAAGGCAGGGTAGTTATGAGAGAACGGATTATATCCGTTCTTTTTTTATGCAAGTATTAGGAAGTCTTAACTAAGGAGGTGGCTACCATCGCAAAGACCAATGAGACTCAGATGATTAACGGAGCTATCAAGTTCCCTCAGGTTCGTCTTATTGACGCAGAAGGACAGATGGTTGGCGTTGTGTCAATCGAGGAAGCTCTTAAGAGCGCCGAAGATGCTGAATTAGATCTCGTCTGCATATCACCTAATCCTGACAACCCGGTTTGCAGAGTCATGGATTACAACAAGTTCCTTTTCGAGAAGGGTAAGAGAGAGAAGGAAGCAAAGAAGAAGCAGAAAGAGACAGAACTTAAGGAAGTCGGCTTAAAGCTTACAACAGATGTTCACGATGTCGAAGTAAAGCGCAAGATGGTCGTAAGGTTCCTTACAGCAGGTGACAGAGTTAAGGTTAACATCCGTTTCAGAGGCCGCGAGATGGCTTTCCAGAATAAGGGTTACGAAGTAATGAACAGCTTTGCTGAGAGCGTAACCGAATATGGATCAGTAGACAGACCGCCGAAGATAGAAGGCAGGAACATGGTAATGTACCTGTCACCGGCAAAGAAAAAATAATTTAGGAGGATAGAAATATGCCCAAGCAGAAGACACACACTTCTTCAAAGAAGAGATTCAAGGTAACAGGTACCGGTAAGGTTCTCCATAAGCAGGCTTTCAGAAGCCACATTTTGAGCAAGAGACCTACTAAGAGAATGAGACACCTCAGACACAACCAGGTTTGCTCGGATCAGAATGCAAGAATCATCAAGAAGATGATCCCTTACGCTTAATTGCTTAGAATTTAGGAGGACAAGATAATGTCAAGAGTTAAAAGAGGAATCCGCACAAGAGCGCGTCACCATAAGATTTTAAAGGCAGCAAAGGGTTACTGGGGTCATAAGAGCAAGCTTTTCAAGGTTGCTAACCAGCAGGTTCTTAAGTCCGGCAACTATGCTTACAGAGACAGAAGAAATAAGAAGAGAGAGTTCAGAAGACTCTGGATCGTTCGTATAAACGCTGCTTGCCGTTTGAACGACATCAACTACTCCAGATTCATGAACGGCCTCAAGAAGGCTGGTATCGAGCTCGACCGTAAGGTTCTTTCCGATATCGCTGTTACAGATGCAGCAGGTTTTACTTCTCTCGTTGAGAAGGCTAAGGCAGCTCTCTGATAACTGAATATTCAATTTGAATTCAACAGCTGCGCGGATTATCCGCGCAGTTTTTGTTTGGAGGAAAAACGGTTTGATATTGGTCAGCTTTTTGATGAAAACACATAACCAAGTTGTTGACTTTTAGCCTGAAATTAACTTTTTGGTTATGTTTTTCGATGATTTACATGACATTTTTCATACCGGAAATATATAATTGTTTTCAGCGAAAAGAAGGAGACCTCTTAAAGTGCAGATCATCACGAGCCGTGACAATCCTAATGTGAAGCGCATTGCCAAGCTTACGAAAAGATATAGTGCCAGATCAGAAGGCGTTATCTATCTTGAAGGCACAAGGCTTTGCGAGGAGGCTCTTTTAAGCGGTCAGACTCCGTTGGAAGTAATCGTTTCTGAAGACAGGATAAACTGGGCTGAGGAATTCGCACAGGGCATAGAGCCTTTGGTGCTCAGTAAAGACGTTTTCAAAAAGATATCCCAGACGGTTAATCCGCAGGGTGTAGCGCTCATTATAAAAGAGCCGTCCTTATCTTCCGACATACCTCAAAAAGCAGACGGCAAAGACATCTACGTCGTACTCGAAAACACCCAGGATCCGGGCAATCTCGGAACGATAATCAGAATGGCTGATGCGTTCGGTCTTACTGCGGTTATCGTAAGCCCTACGACATGCGATCCTTATAACGATAAGGTCATAAGAGCTACCATGGGTTCCGTATGGCATATACCGGTCGTCAGAAAGACCATGGATGAGTGCTTCGCGTTTTTCGCTGATAAGGGAATAGATACTCTTGCGATGCATCTTAAAGGTAATGAATTGGGTGCGGGCGAACTTCAGCTGCCATGTGCTTATTTCATCGGCAACGAGGGCGACGGATTAACCGATGAGACCACGGCTAAATGCACGAAGCTCGTTAAGATCCCGATGAAGGGAAAAGCCGAATCTCTTAATGCCGCAGTGGCAGCATCCGTAATAGGTTACGAGCTCTCAAAGCTCATTTAAAACGGTCTTTATCAACGAACTAAACAATTAAATGCATGTGAATGCATAATTATTCGTAAAACAATGAGCAATTCTTAATAAAAGAAAAGCTTTATAATATTTGGTATTATAGGCGTCAGTCTAAGTGAACACACAGGAAGTCAGTCAATATGGAATCCGAACAGAATAAAGAGCTGATCAGCAAGCTTGCCGAAGTAGCAAAAGTAAAATCGCATATTAATACAGAGTTGTATTCCAAGTACAACGTTAAGCGCGGTCTCCGCAATAATGACGGTACCGGCGTTCTCGTAGGTCTTACCGAAGTCGGTGAGGTAATGAGTTACATTGTTGATGATGCGGACAGGATCCCCGTTGAGGGTAAGCTTTTCTATCAGGGCTATGAGGTAAAGGACCTCGTTAACGGATTCTTCTCACAAAACAGATTCGGTTATGAGGAGACTGCATTCCTGCTCCTTACAGGCGAGCTTCCCACAGCTTCCGAACTTAAGGAGTTCAACCAGCTTTTATCTGACGTAAGACCTCTTCCTGACGGATTTACGGAAGACATGATCATGAAAGCACCTTCGCCGGACATCATGAACAAGCTTGCAAGATCTGTTCTTGCTCTCTATTCATATGACGATAATCCCGATTCTACGGATATCAATAATGTCGTAAGACAGTGCACAGAGCTCATCGCAAGATTCCCTGTGCTCATTTCCTACGGCTATATGGCAAGAAGACACTACATCGAGCACAGAGACCTTTATATCCATGCTCCCGTAGCTGAGTACAATACAGCTCAGAACATTCTTCACATGATCAGACCTGACGGAAAGTTCACTGAACTTGAAGCAAGGATCTTAGACCTCATGCTCGTTCTCCACGCTGAGCACGGCGGCGGAAACAACTCAACATTCGTTACTCATGCCGTATCTTCGACAGGTTCTGATACATATGCCGTAATCGCTTCCGCAGTAGGCTCACTCAAGGGCCCTCAGCACGGCGGTGCTTCCAACAAGGCTTATGCCATGATGAAGGATCTCCGTGAGCATGTAAGTGACTGGACAGACGAGAAGGCTATAAGACAGTATCTTGCTGACATCATCAACAAGAAGGCATTCGACAAGTCCGGACTTATCTATGGTATCGGTCATGCTGTTTATACGCTTTCTGACCCCAGAACTGTTGTGATCAGAAAATATGCAGAGCTTCTTGCAAAAGAGAAGGGCCAGATGGATCTTTATAATCTCTATCTGCTCGTCGAAAAGCTTGCACCTGAAGTATTCCATGAAGTTAAGAAGTCCGATAAGCTCGTCTGCGCTAACGTAGACTTCTTTGCAGGCCTTGTTTATTCAATGCTCGGCATACCTTCAGAACTTTATACTCCTCTGTTTGCATGCGGAAGAATCGCAGGCTGGAGCGCTCACAGGATCGAGGAGCTCGTATCAGGCGGACGCATCATGAGACCTGCATTCAAGTGCGTAAACAAGAGAAGACCTTATGTTCCTGCTGAAGAGAGGAAGGACATTATCTGATATTGGGACAATTTGCCCCGATATTAGGACAATATTTATCAGACACAAATTGATGTTGCCCGGTGCACTTGCGCAGAGAATAATCCTGTGGTAATATACTCGGGCAAACAATCAAGGCCCCATGGTCAAGTGGTTAAGACGGCGCCCTCTCACGGCGCAATCAGCGGTTCGAATCCGCTTGGGGTCACCAAATTATGAGGAAGGACGAACATCTTACTTGATGTCCGTCTTTTTGTTAACACAGGACTATTTTGGATTATGGATGAGAACAAATACATAAAGATAAGAGGCGCCAGAGAGCACAACCTCAAGAATATCGATATAGACATCCCCAGAAGGAAGATGGTCGTTCTGACAGGTCTTTCAGGTTCGGGTAAGTCATCTCTTGCTTTCGATACCATCTATGCCGAAGGCCAGAGAAGATATGTCGAGTCTCTTTCTTCTTATGCAAGAATGTTCTTAGGCCAGCTCGATAAGCCTGACTTAGACAGCATCGAAGGTTTGTCTCCGGCAATCTCTATCGACCAGAAATCGACTGTAAGCAACCCGAGATCTACCGTCGGTACCGTTACTGAGATATACGACTATTTCAGACTTCTTTATGCCAGAGTCGGCGAGCCTTTCTGCCCGAACTGCGGCAAGCCCATCAAGTCACAGGGCATCGACCAGATAATCGACAAGCTCAAGGTATATCCCGAAGGCACCAGAGCCATCATTTATGCTCCTGTGGTAAGAGGTAAGAAGGGTGAGTTCGGCAAGCTTTTCGAGGGCTTTCGAAAGTCCGGTTATGCGAGAGTCAAAGTAGACGGCATCACATACGAACTTGACGAGGAGATTACCCTTAACAAGAACAACAAGCATGAGATTTCGGTAGTCGTCGACCGACTTGTTATCAAAGAAGCCAATACAACGAGATTATACGATTCATGTGAGACGGCATTAAAGCTTTCTGACGGACTGCTCCTTGTTGAGCTTCAGACAGCTACGGTCGACGATAAAGGCGAGAAGACGTATGAGACCAGTGAGGAGTTTTTCTCGCAGAATCTTGCATGCCCTGACTGCGGAATCTCATTCGGTGAGATCAATACAAGAAGTTTTTCTTTTAACAGCCCCGAAGGCGCATGTCCGAACTGCTCAGGTATCGGTACGCTTACGGCTGTAGATCCTGAGCTTTGCATTACCAATCCCAAACTTTCCATCAACGAAGGCGCTGTAAGGACTGCAGGATGG
Organism: uncultured Saccharofermentans sp.; assembly: GCA_905234715.1. Lineage (GTDB taxonomy): Bacteria > Bacillota > Clostridia > Saccharofermentanales > Saccharofermentanaceae > Saccharofermentans. The sequence continues at coordinate 5,676 of CAJOJI010000062.1, read as the reverse complement.
AATTTCGACGATCCCAAGAGCTGGGGCAGATGCTTTATCGAAGCTCTTGCAAAGAAGTATAAGTTCTCTTTGGATACGCCTTACTATAAGCTCCCTGACAACGTTAAGGACATAATCCTTTACGGTAACGGCGGAGAGATGCTCAAGGTCGATACGAGGAATTCCATATATCCCAGAAGCGGTGATTACTATTCCGACTGGGAAGGCGTTGTGCCGAGCGTTATGAGACGCTGGAGAGAATCCGGCAGTGAAGAGGCCAAGGCTTCTTACGAGAGATACATGAGCATCGACATCTGTCCCGTCTGCAACGGTGCAAGACTCAATAAGAACAGTCTTTCCGTTAAGGTCGGCGGCCTTAACATCAGCGAGCTTACGGATATGTCCGTAAAGTCCATGCGCCAGTTCTTTGCTGACCTTAAGCTTAAGGGCAAGAATTCAGAGATCGCAGCCCCCATCTTAAGAGAAGTCAGATCAAGACTTGAGTTCTTATACGATGTCGGCCTGGATTACATGACACTTTCCAGATCTTCTGCCACGCTCTCGGGCGGTGAGGCACAGAGAATAAGACTTGCCACACAGATCGGTGCAGGCCTTCAGGGCGTGCTCTACGTTCTTGACGAGCCTTCCATAGGTCTTCACCAGAGAGATAACGACAAGCTTATCAAGACGCTGTTCAAGCTCAGAGATCTGGGCAATTCAATACTCGTTGTTGAACACGACGAAGATACCATGCGTTCTGCAGACCACATTATCGATATCGGCCCGGGTGCCGGTTCGTTCGGAGGTCAGGTAGTGGCTCAGGGTTCTGTCGATGACATCATCGCTGAGAAGAATTCCGTTACGGGCCAGTACCTTTCAGGCGAGAAGTTCATTCCCGTTCCGATGAACAGGAGAAAGCCCGATCCCAAGAAGATGCTGAAGATAGCAGGCGCTCACGTGAATAACCTGAAGAATATCGACGTATCGATCCCGATAGGACTTTTCACGGTCATTACAGGCGTATCAGGTTCAGGTAAGTCATCGCTTATCAATTCAACGCTGGTTCCGTATCTTTCACACGAGCTCAACGGCTCCCGTAAGATGCGTCTGAAGTGCGACAGGATAACAGGCTATTCCAACCTCGATAAGATCATATGCATCGACCAGAGCCCCATAGGAAGGACTCCGAGGAGTAATCCTGCGACATATATCGGTCTTTTCGATCTTATCCGCAAACTCTATGCGGAAACGCCTGACGCAAAGCAGAGAGGATACAAGGCAGGAAGGTTCTCCTTCAACACCAAGGGCGGCAGATGCGAAGCCTGCGCAGGAGACGGCGTAAACAAGATAGAGATGCATTTCCTTCCCGATATCTACGTCACATGCGACGTCTGCAAGGGAAAGAGATATAACCGTGAGACGCTTGAGGTCAGATATAACGGCAAGAATATCTCTGATGTTCTCGATATGTCCGTAGACGAGGCCTGTGAGTTCTTCAAGAACCATCCTACGATCTACAAGAAGGTAAGAACGCTCCAGGATGTAGGTTTGGGCTATATCAAGCTCGGACAGCCCTCCACGACGCTGTCAGGCGGTGAGGCGCAGAGGATCAAACTTGCCTCGGAATTGTCGAGAAGATCTACGGGAAAAACGATATATGTATTAGATGAACCGACTACAGGTCTGCATGTCGCTGACGTCCATAAATTGGTTGACATTTTAGAACGCCTAACCGAAAATAAGAACACTGTGGTCGTAATCGAGCATAATCTTGATGTCATAAAGACAGCAGATTATATAATCGATCTGGGTCCTGAGAGCGGTGACGGAGGCGGTGAGATAGTTGCTTCCGGAACGCCGGAAGAGATTGCTAAATGCAAGAAGTCTTATACGGGACAGTTCTTAAAGCCCATTCTTGAAAGGGCAAAGAAGAACGGTCAGTATAAGGATATTTCCGCGTTTATCGACACGGCAAGGCTCGAGGAAGAACAATACGACATTCTTACCGGTCCCAGGGTAAGACGCAGGATAAGGGAAGATATAGAGGATAACGGAGAAGAGTAATGGCAATTTGTAGTATTTGTAAAAAGAGGCATGCTATCGTCTTCACAAGCCGATATGAGAACGGCCAGAGGATCGACGAGGGATTTTGCCTTAAGTGCGCCTATGAATCAGGTATATCGGGTGTTACCGATATGTTCAAGGCAACAGGCATCAATGCCGATAACATTGAAGAGATGAGCGACAGGCTTGAAGAGCTTGTTTCGCAGAACGGTTTTTCAGCTGATCCGACGGATTTCCTTAAGTCTCTTGCAGCAGGTGATGAGTTCGGAACTTCATTTGACGATGACGACGAGACATATGAATTCGACGAGGATTCAACTCCCGTGAACATCGCAGATCCTGATGATTCAAAAGAAGACAAGCCTGCTGAAGAAGGCGGAAAGAATAACATCTTCGGTTCGCTCTTCGGCAGAAGACCCGGCAGCGAGGCCGGCGATGATGCCCAGGAGGGCAAAGCAAGCAAGGATCCCAGAAAGGCCAGAGGCAAGCAGCGCCTCAAGTATCTCAATGAATTTGGTACAAACCTTACAGAGCGTGCCGCAGAAGGCAAGATTGACCGTATAATCGGCCGTGACAAAGAGATCGAGAGATGCATCCAGATCCTTAACAGACGTTCAAAGAACAATCCTGTTCTTATCGGTGCTCCGGGTGTAGGTAAGACAGCCGTTGCACAGGGCCTTGCAGTTAAGATCGTTGAGGGATCGGTTCCTGAAAAGCTCCTCAACATGCAGGTATGGCAGCTTGACCTTCCTGCAATGGTTGCAGGCACACAGTTCAGAGGCCAGTTTGAGAGCCGTATCAAGGGCGTTATCAACGAAGCAATCAAGGCAGAGAACATCATCCTTGTAATCGATGAGCTCCATACGATCATTGGTGCCGGCGATGCAGAAGGTTCCACCAATGCGGCAAACATCTTAAAGCCCGCTCTTGCAAGAGGCGAGCTCCGTATTCTCGGTTCAACGACAACTGCTGAATATAAGCGTATCGAGAAGGATTCGGCTCTTGAGAGACGTTTCCAGAAAGTTATGCTCGACGAACCTTCAGTAGAGATGTCCATTGAGATCTTAAAGGGTATAAAGGATTACTACGAGAAGCATCACAACGTCACATATTCCGATGAAGTAATCGAGTTTGCCGTTAAGGCATCCAAGAGATACATCACAGACAGATACCTTCCTGATAAGGCCATCGACCTTATCGATGAGGCAGGTTCTGCTGCAAACCTCAAGAACGTTAAGCTCGTTAAGCTTGCAAATACGCGTAAGGCTCTCGAAAAGGCTAAGCGCGAGCATCAGATGCAGATAGACTCAATGGAGAATTCTTCTCCCGAAGAGCGTGAATCTGATTATGAGAAGGTAGCTGAGCTCAAGGCAAAGGCTGATAAGCTCCAGAATGAGCTTGACCAGCTCGAGAGCGACATCGCACCTGATCCTATCCAGGTTGAGGATATTGCGCGCGTTGTCGAGATGTGGACAGGCATCCCGCTGAAGTCCATTTCAGAGACTGAGACAGAGAAGCTCAATAATCTTGAAGAGAGACTTCATAAGCGCGTAATCGGCCAGGAAGAGGCCGTTCACGCTGTTGCAAGCGCAGTAAGACGTACAAGAGCCGGCTTTACCAAGAAGCACAAGCCGACATCCTTCATATTCGTAGGACCTACAGGTGTAGGTAAGACAGAGCTCGTTAAGGCATTGGCCGAAGTCATGTTTGATACGGAAGAGGCTCTCATCAGAATCGATATGTCCGAATACATGGAACCTCATTCAGTTTCCAAGCTTATCGGTTCGCCTCCGGGATATGTCGGATTCGATGATGCAGGCCAGCTCACTGAGCAGGTAAGAAGAAAGCCTTACTCGGTAATCCTTTTCGACGAGATCGAGAAGGCACACCCTGATGTATTCAATCTTCTCCTGCAGATGCTTGACGACGGTGTCCTCACAGACAGCCACGGTCTGCACGTAAACTTCGAGAACTGCATCATCATCATGACGTCCAACGCAGGAAGCTCTGCAAAGGCAGCTACGATCGGTTTCTTCAATGAGACTCACGAGGCTATGGAGCAGCACGTTCAGAGTGCTCTCAAGGAGACATTCCGTCCCGAGTTCCTGAACCGTGTTGATGAGACGATCATATTCAAGTCATTGAAGCCTGAGGAGATCCGCCAGATCGTTAACATCATGATCAAGGATGTATTCCAGTCTCTCGACGACAAGCACATCAAGTGCACCATGACCAAGGCTGCAGGCGACAGGCTTGCAGAACTCGGTTACGACGAGAAGTACGGTGCTAGACCTTTGCGCAAGGCAATCAGGACCAATATTGAGGATGCGCTCTCTGACATGTTCCTTACAGGTGCACTCAAGGATGTTGTAAGCCTTAAGATCGATTACAGAAGAGGCAAGTTCGTTTTCGATACCATTAAGGGCGAACAGCAGTAATACAAAATTCATTGCAATAAAATAGAAGGACTCGATTGAGTCCTTCTTTTGTTTTGGCTGATTACCGGATCATCTTACCCAGTCGAAGTAAGCGTAATTGTATCCGTACTGGCTTACGCTTGAGCTTGTGGATACATAAACTGTGAATGTGTAAGTTTCGCCGCCTTCTACTGCGATCTCGTTAGGTGTGCCTCTGAAAGACGTACCGTCGCCTGTAAATGTCATACCATCAGAAGTTACTTCCGTGATATCAGCATCGCAGAAGAGCTTGATATCAAGGCCCCAGAGAGACTTGGGAAGGTTTGCCGTGCGGTTGCTCTTGTTCTTCAATTCGATATCGAACTTGAAGCCGCCTGCAGTAGTAGAGAAGTTTGTGATGTTTGTGCTGAAGTCATTGATGCTGGAACCTGCAGCAGTATCAGATGTTGTCTGTCTTGTCTTAGCAGGCTCTGTTGTTGTTTCTTCAGTAGTTGTCTCTTCCTCTGTGGTAGTTGTTGTAGCCTCAGTGGTTGTTTCTTCAGTAGTAGTTGTCGTTGTAGCCTCAGTTGTTTCTGATGTTGTGGCTTCTGTTGTGGTGGTTGCAACAGTAGTCTCGGTTGTTGTTTCCTCGACAGTTGTTGTAGTTTCTGTTTCTTCGATGGAAGTTTCAGTTTCTCTCTTTGAAGCTTCCGTAACTATTGTCTCGACATTCTTGTGTCCGAAAAGACTCTTCAAGCCTTTCGTATTGTCCAATGCCCAGAGAATACCGATCGCAACGACGATGATAGCGAGGAATGTTATAAGACCTGCAAGACCGGGATCCTTTGTAGCCTTGGGTTCCTTCTTTTTCTTGGACTTCTTGACCGTTGTAACAGGGGAGATGGTCTTGTTGTCGTGATGTGTTGTAGTTCCTGCGTTGTTGTTCATTACACCTCTTGTTGCAGGAGCAGGCTGCTTGCCCTTAGGCTCGAAAGGTGAATTAGCAGGCATTTGAGGTGCTGCTGCAGGCTTGGGGGTTGTACCGGGTCTGTGACCTGCTGTAGCAGGAGCGGGTGCCGGTGCCGGAGCAGGTGCAGCTTTTGCTGCGGGTGCTTCCTTCGCCTTGCCTGCGGATGCTGCAGGTCTGTGAGGTTTTTCTGTCTCGGCAGGAGCCTTAACAGGTTCAAATGATTTAGCAGGCTTAACAGGTTCAGCTGCTTTTACGGGAGCTGCCGGT
>CAJOJI010000061.1 GCA_905234715.1 uncultured Saccharofermentans sp. | reverse complement strand
GGCCATCCCGCGTCGGAGATCAAGGCATATCCGCACACCGAGAGCGTTCCCGTGTCCCAGACCGGCAAGTATATCAGCGATATCGCATTAGGCGGCGGCAATACCCAAGGCGAGGCGCTGAGCGCCCTTGTTGAAGCCGGCTACACCCCGGTGAATATCAATCTGCATCGCAACTACTGGATGTATCTGGGCTACAAGACCACTGACGATATCAACAAAGCGATCAAGTACTTAGATTACTTCAGCGCGGAATACAGTTATTTCGACCCCGACAAGCTCGGCGATGAAACCTTGACGATGTTTGATGGCGCCGTTTTCACGCGTGCAAAATGCGTGGGCAGTGAAGAATTTAAGGCTACCAGGGGTAATTTCAATTACGGCGTGGGATACTATCCCACATACCTGTATTACAGCGCAACCGTCTACGGCGGTTATCAGCTCTATAATATTTGTCACACCAGATTCCCCGGCGAATTAGGATACTCGTGCGAAAACCTAACCAACCGGAATGTCGACCGCGACTTCGACGAAGAATACTATCCCTATTCTTACGTTCTGAAGAAGAAGATCTGCGTCAAGGAAAGCGCCGATTACGGCAGCTGCACCTACTCCCGTTGGGGGGGAGCGATCCTCAACGGTAAGGATAACTACAAGGGTGATAACTGGACGGAAGCTGAGCTCGACGCCTTCTTCTACCGCGCGGGCGGCAAGACCCTGCAGCAGGAGCTCGCGAGCGCCGGCATCAACATCAAGAATCCGCTCCTCATAAACTATTCGGTCGGTCAGAGCTGCGGCAAATGGCTGTACAATATGCGGCTGCTCAACACGAACGCGACGAACTATTCATCCGCCTATAATAAGACCGAACAAGAAAAGAAAGATACGTACGCTCCGACGGATACCGCTTTCTGCCTGTTTGAGTACTTTGACTCGTACTGATACCGGAGCTATTCTCAACCGATAACAGAATAAACGGCCATAACAACAGCCCTGCGCAGGACACACCGCGCAGGGCTGATTTACTATTCGTAGGGCGGGGGCTTGCTCCCGCCGAAAGGTTTGATAAAATCGATTGATAACGCGAAGACCTCAGTATCCCGTATAACATAAGGGAGGGCACAGAGGCCCTCCCCTACGATTGTGACCCTCGGTCCGCCGTCGCGGACTGCGGATGGCCGATGGTCGTACTACATTTTATACTCTTCCACCTTTATCGCCTTTGCGGAGCCGCCGCTGAGCTCGTAGATCGCCATGTCCGACGTGTATACATTGCCAAAGATGTCCGTGGCGACAAAGACATACTGATACTCGCCGTCGTCCAGCGGTATCTCGGTTATACTGCCGCCGTCGGCGCCGATGACGAACTCCTCGCTGAGCGTCTCGGTCGTCCTGCCATTCAGGTTCACCACATCGGTGACGACCTGCACTCTGTCGCCCTCCATCAGCGGGATGAAGTCGCTGCTGGGCAGGCCGTTCTCGTCATAGCCCGACCACAGGCCGGTTATCTGATAACGCGGTTCGGGGCGGAGAGAGTCGGTTATTTTCATGTACGCAAAGCGCAGGGAGGTCCGCTCGCCGTTGACGACGACGGGAGCCGTGAAGGTGTCGAACTCATAGTTCTCGCTGATAGCGGTGTTGAACAGCAGGTGTCCGTCAAGTGCGATGCCCATGCCGGCGAATCTGCTGGTGAAGGTCATGCTCTCAGGATGGCTCGAGAACTTTCGTGAAGTCGGAGCAGAGCTCGGTTTCGTCGTTATCCGTGATTTCTACGGCACAACACAGATCGTTATCGAGACAGCCGAGATGATGAAGACATTCAAGGCTATCACAAAGGAATCCACGATCAAGGTTGAGGGAACAGTAAGAGAAAGAAGTTCCAAGAACGATAAGCAGGCTACAGGCGACATCGAAGTTGTACCTGAGAAGGTAACAGTACTCGGCCGCTGCCGCTACAACGAGCTTCCTTTCGAGATCAACCACAGCAGAGAAGCTGACGAGGCTGCAAGACTCAAGTACAGATATCTCGATATCCGTAATCCTGAAGTTAAGAAGAATCTCATTTTGAGAAGCAACGTTATCGCTGCTTTGAGAAATGCCATGATCGACCACAACTTCATGGAGATCACGACACCTATCCTTACGGTTTCTTCACCTGAGGGTGCAAGAGACTATCTCGTTCCTGCAAGAAAGCATCCCGGCAAGTTCTACGCTCTTCCGCAGGCACCCCAGCAGTTCAAGCAGCTCCTGATGGTTTCAGGTATCGACAGATATTTCCAGATCGCACCCTGCTTCAGAGATGAAGACGCAAGAGGCGACAGATGCCCGGGTGAGTTCTATCAGCTCGACATGGAGATGGCTTTCGCAAGCCAGGAAGATGTTTTCGAGATCATCGAAGACGTTCTTCCTCCGGTATTTGCAAAGTACGGCAAGTACAACAGAGCATCAGGTTCACCGTTCATGCGCATTCCTTATCTTGAGGCAATGGAGAAGTACGGTACAGACAAGCCTGACCTCCGTATCGACCTTACTGTAACTGATGTTACAGACCTTATGAGAACAGAGGAGTTCGCTCCTTTCGCAGAAGGCGAGATCAAGGCAGTCGTTATCTCTGACTTCCATGAGAGCCGCAAGTTCATCGACAAGACGATGGCAGACTGCGAGATCCAGTCAGGCAGCAAGGGCTACTGGTTCAGAATGGATGAGAACGGCGAGATCGTCGGCGGTATCTCCAAGTTCGTAGCTCCCAAGAAGGATGAAGTAATCGCAAAGCTCGGCCTTAAGCCCGATACACTCGTTGTATTGTCAGCAGGCACTAAGGGCCAGGCACAGAAGATGGCAGGCGTTCTCGTTAAGACATTCGGCGCTGCAGTTCCGGGTCACATGGACAAGGAACAGTATGCATTCTGCTGGATCGTTGATTTCCCTATGTACGAGATCGGCGAGGAGTCAGGCGAACTCGAGTTCTGCCATAATCCTTTCTCAATGCCTTCCGGCGGTCTTGATGTCCTTCTCAAGGCAGAAAAAGGCGAGATCGATCCTCTGTCCATCATGGCAGACCAGTATGACCTCGTAGTTAACGGAATCGAGCTTTCTTCAGGTGCGGTACGTAACCACGATCCTGAGATCATGATCAAGGCATTCGAGCTCGTAAGACTCGGCGAGGAAGACGTTAAGAAGAAGTTCCCCGCAATGTATAACGCATTCTGCTACGGCGCTCCGCCGCATGCAGGTATTGCTCCCGGCGTTGACCGTATGGTCATGCTGCTTTCAGGTGAGGAGACCATCCGTGAGGTAATCCCTTTCCCGATGAACAAGAATGCACAGGACATCATGATGGATGCTCCGGGATATGTAACCGACAAGCAGCTTGAAGAACTGCACATCAGTATCACGGCTACTGAGGAAACAAGCGGAGAAAATTAATGAGCGATAACGAGAATGAGATCTTCGAAGTAACGGATGCTCCCGTTGAGGAAGCTGTAAACACAGATGAGGCTGTGTCCGCTGAAGAAGCTGTCGCATCAGGGAATAAAGCATCAGAGGGCAAGCGTTCACGCCGTATCAGGCTCGAAAAGGGCACGACCGCGTACGAGATATTCGACTGGCTCCGTACGATCTGCATCGGTGTTCTTGCAGGAATCTTCATCGTTGTATTCCTCGTTCAGAGAGACAACGTTTACGGCGATTCCATGAAACCGACATTATCTTCGGGTGATGTTATCTATGCTCAGAAGATCTCGACATATTTCAATTCGTACAAGAGGGGCGACATCGTCATCTTAGACGGTCACGACATGGAAGGCTACAACGGTACCGAATATCTCGTAAAGAGGATCGTCGGACTTCCCGGAGAGACCGTAAAGATCGAAGACGGCAATGTTTATATCAAGCCTGCCGACTCGTCTGAATTCTATCTTCTTCAGGAGAATTATCTCCCCGAAGGAACAAGAACATCCATGATGGATGACGCAAGAAGGAGAGGCAACGAGATCGTGCTTGGCGAGAATGAGTATTACTGTTTAGGTGACAACAGACCGGTAAGTAACGACTCACGTAATCTCGGTCCTTTCACGGCTGACAGGATCAAGGGTGTTGCCATTATCAGAGTCTTCCCGCTCAACGAGATGAAGGTACTCTGACATAAGGAATGATTCATGAGCGAAAACTATCGTAAATACATAAGAAACTTCTGCATTATCGCGCACATCGACCACGGCAAGTCAACTTTGGCTGACCGCTTGATCGAGCATACACACGTAAGGGAAAAGCGCGAGATGCAGGACCAGATCCTCGATAACATGGATATCGAGCGTGAAAGAGGTATTACCATCAAGTCGCAGGCCGTAAGACTTCCTTACACTGCTGCTGACGGAAATACATATCTTCTCAATCTCATCGATACTCCCGGCCACGTTGACTTCAACTATGAGGTATCAAGATCCCTGGCGGCATGCGACGGTGCGATACTTGTCGTAGACAGTTCACAGGGCGTTGAGGCGCAGACTCTTGCCAACGTTTATCTGGCAGTCGATGCAGACCTTGAAGTGCTCCCGGTAATCAACAAGATCGATCTTCCTTCAGCAAGACCTGAAGAGGTCCGTCAGGAGATTGAAGACGACATCGGACTTGATGCTTCATATGCACCTCTGATCTCAGCCAAGAGCGATATCAATATCGACGAAGTGCTCGAAAAGGTAGTCGAATATCTTCCTGCACCTGAAGGCGACGAGAATGCGTCTTTAAAGGCTCTGGTATTCGATTCCAAGTACGATTCGTACAAGGGCGTTATCGTAAGCGTAAGAGTCAAGGACGGCACCGTAAAGACCGGTGACCGCATCAGGATGATGCACTCAGGAAAAGAGTTCACGGTAACCGAACTCGGCATGTTCCATCCGGGCGAACTCGTGCCTACAGAATCACTCAAAGCAGGTGAGGTAGGATACATCTGCGCTTCGATCAAGAATGTAAGAGACACCGCTCCGGGCGATACAGTTACGCTTGCAGAGAATCCTGCAGAAGAGCCTCTCATCGGATACAAGGGAATCCAGCAGATGGTTTTCTGCGGAATCTATCCCGTTGACGGTGCGAGATACGGCGACCTTAAGGATGCTCTCGAAAAGTTAAGATTAAACGATGCTGCTCTCTCATTCGATGCAGAGACATCAGCTGCTCTGGGCTTCGGTTTCAGATGCGGATTCTTAGGACTTTTGCACTACGAAGTAATCCAGGAAAGACTTGAGCGCGAGTTCAATCTCGATCTTATCAGCACGGCGCCTTCCGTTATCTATAAGATCTATCTTACGGATGGCTCAGTCATTGACTGCTCCAACCCTACGAACATGCCTGATCCGGCATCGATCGATTACATGGAAGAGCCTATCGTTAAGGCAACGATAATGCTTCCTAAGGAATATGTCGGAAACATCATGGAGCTCTGCCAGGAGCGCCGCGGCGAATATACGGACATGAAGTATCTTGATGAGAAGCGTGTAATGCTTCACTACAAGATGCCTTTGAATGAGATAATCTATGACTTTTTCGATGCGCTCAAATCACGCACGAGAGGCTATGCTTCACTTGACTACGAGCCTGCAGGATACCAGAGATCCAAGCTCGTTAAGCTCGACATTCTCCTTAACGGAGATCCCGTCGATGCATTGTCGTTCATCGTACATACGGACAAAGCCTACGCAAGAGGAAGAAGGATGTGCGAGAAGCTCAAGGAGAACATCCCGAGGCAGCAGTTCGAGATTCCCGTACAGGCTGCGATCGGCGGCAAGATCATTGCAAGAGAGACGATCAAGGCTTACCGTAAGGACGTTACTTCCAAGTGTTACGGCGGTGATATTTCACGTAAGAAGAAACTCCTCGAAAAGCAGAAGGAAGGTAAGAAGCGTATGAGACAGGTAGGATCCGTCGAAGTACCGCAGGAAGCCTTCATGAGCGTTTTGAAACTTGATGATGAGTAAATGATAGAGGGACTGTCGCTGATTACTGCGATGGTCCCTGTTTATTTGAAAAAGTCACAGTAGAAGTCACAGTACACCCTGACGGTTACTGTGATTTTTCTGCGATATGAGGTCAAAGACTCCGAAAAAACCGTCGCATTTTGAGACGACGCCTTTATATGTATAATTATTACCATGAAGATAAAGACTAAGCACATCACATACGAACAGGCTATGGCTCTTCCTTCGTGGGAACATAAAAAGCCTAAGAAGCCGTCCGCTCTGCTTGCAGGCGTTGCACGTCTTCTGCTTAACGGCGAGCTTAAAAAAGTTGATTTCACATATGATCAGATCGACATGGATAAAGCCGGCGACGGCCCGTGGATGATACTGATGAATCATTGCAGCTTTACAGATCTTTCCATAGCATTCAAAGTGCTTAAAGGCCGTCCGTTCAGCATAGTCTGCACGTCTGATGCGCTGGTCGGCAAAGAAGGCCTGATGAGGTCTTTGGGCTGTATACCTACCAGGAAATTCGTTTCTGATATTTCGCTGATCTCCGATATGGATCACGCGCTTAATGTCAATAAAGCAAGTGTGTTGATGTATCCTGAAGCAGGTTATTCTCTTGATGGTACAGGCACCAGGATCCCCAGAAGATTAGGCGTACTTCTTAAGAAGCTTAAGCATCCTGTCGTTATGATCACCACATATGGAGCTTTTACCAGAGATCCGCTCTACAACAATCTTCAGAAGCGTGATGTAAAGGTAAGCTGCACGATGAAGTGCCTTTTTACTCCTGAAGAGCTTGCCAATACAAAGGTAAGACAGATAGATGAGATACTGGATAAAGAATTCACGCTCGATTACTTCAAGTGGCAGCAGGACAACAATATCGAGATAGATGAACCTTTCAGAGCTGACGGCCTTAACAGGATTCTTTATAAATGTCCTCACTGCCTGAAGGAAGGTATGACTGAAGGTAAGGGAATTAACCTGACATGCCATGGGTGCGGAGCTTCTTATGAACTCGATACTTTGGGAAGGCTTAAGGGCATTAATGTCACGCCTAAGTTTACTCATGTTCCTGATTGGTTCAGATGGGAAAGAGAACAGATCAAAGAAGAGATCGCTAACGGGACATACGCTCTTGATGTTCCTTGCGATATAGCGGTCCTTAAGGATTCCAAGGCTCTATATATGATAGGAACAGGAAGGCTTCACCACGATAATGACGGATTCATACTTGACGGCTGTGATGGCAAGCTTCACTACGAACAGGCACCGAGTGCTTCTTACAGCGTTAATTCCGATTACTTCTGGTATGAGATAGGAGACATAGTTTCCATCGGTACGAACGACTGCCTGTATTTCTGCTTCCCTAAAGAAGGTGACATTGTCGCGAAAACCAGGCTTGCCGCAGAGGAGTTATATAAGCTTTCCAAGGGTAAGACATCGTCTGAAAAAGAAAGCGATTAAATATTTATCATTAATAAAAAAGTATATTCCAAGGCTCTTTCCGCACAAGCGAAGCGCGGAAAAATTTAAGCCTTGGAATGTTTTTTATCTTAGCATCTGACGTCCAAAACCCTGCTTTTCAAAGTCAGTGGCATTCTCGTCAGGACCCTGGGTTTCAGCCTCGGGGATTGCTGTTTTGAAGTCGAAGCTTTGTTTATCAGCGTAATTCCATCCTTCCTCGAGTGATACGAAATCCTTTGTCGTCTCAATTGCCGTGACAGGGAATGAGGTATCGTAATAGTTCTCAGCACCCGGTTCGGGAGCCAGGTCGTGGCTGCTTGCCTTTGAAAGCATCTCGATATCATGCTTTTCCCTGTTGTGAAGGACCTTCGGCAGGATCTCCGCGCACACATATGCGACACCGCCGAGTGCGAGAAGAAGTAGCAGAGGTTCAAACGGATGCTCGAAAATAAACCTCATGACTGCCGAGTCTCTGGAGAAGCCTGAGATAAAACGCAGGATGCCCAAAATGATGGCCGGTGTGGCATAAAGGAGAACACGAAGGCCGGAGTTCCAGCTGACGGCTTCCATTCTGGCCTTTCTACCTGTGCGTTCTATTGTTTCCCAGCCTTTGGCATAAGGGAACTCGCCTGAGACTTTACCCGTCTGACCGTTAACGATGTACTGATAATTAACGCCGTCGTAATCGAGGCTTAAGAACCAGCAGGGAAGAAGTGCATACTTAATATCCTGATTGTTATAAGTAACAACGCTCATGTCTGAACTGGGAACGAAGTCATCGTAACCGAAATCAACAGCATCGCATACCTGCAATGCATATTTGTCGAGTCTCTTGTAGATCCTGTCGGTCATGTCGAGAGGCTGTTCATCGTACTTTTCCGCAAAGTATCCCTGAAGGAATTCAGGTCTGAATCTTTCAAGCGCAGAATAGTCAAAGGGCTCTGCGGCAGCCATAAGGTTGTTGGCTATCTTGAGCTCTCCGTCGAACGGTACGTCCTTGAGTCTGAAATTGACTTTGCCGTATGTCAGTCTTGAAAAGCTTTGTGATGTTGACGAGTGATTTTCCTGATATGCTTCATCTACCATCTTTCCGGTCTTGGCCTGTCCGGCAACTTTTACTTCAACCTCTGATGATATAATCCACGTAGGAACATAAAGACCCGTCATCTTTGACAAGACTTTGGCCGATTTGAAGTTCTTGGGAAGGTGACCGACGCTTTCGCAGTGTTCTTCAAATATCTTGATCGCCTTTTCCTTATCGAACTGGAAAGGAATGATGTAGTCAGGTTTGAACTCACGCGTAAGTCTTCTTGTGACGAGTGCAGGTGAACCGCAGAAAGCACAGAATGTCGAAGACGTGTTCTTATCCGTTACGATCTCGGCGCCGCATGCATTACAGACGATCTCAACACGGTCAGCATCTTCTTTGCTGATCTCGATCGTACCGTCGTAGTTTTTCTCAGGATTAAGGATTCCGAATGAGCCGACTTTTTCGAGTGTTTCAGGATCGAAAAGACCGCCGCAGTTACGGCAGATGCTTGCTCCGTGCTCAACGTCGTAAACGAGGTTGGAAGCACAGTTCGGACACTTGTATGAATCAGCCGAGAGAGTCTTTACCTTAGACGCACCAAATCTGCCTGCGTTATTTGCAGGATTATCCCAAATTGCCATATTACACTACCCCTTTATGTGTATTTATTCCTAAATAAATATACAGTAACGCTCAAATTGTTGTCAATTATAATTGATTCATATAAAACGGGCCTCAGACGCCTTAAAACATGACCAAAAATCACAGTTTTTGTAAAGAATATATAACACCTTTTGTATTCCCCCCAACATCTCCTGCGTATATGGTATGCTTTTTTTGAGGTTTAAAAGAGAGGAGATCCGCTATGGATTTTGATAAGCTGCTTTCCGGTTACAAGGCCAAGGCCTGTGTAATGTCGGTTGATATCCTTCCGGATGACCGTTACGGCAATATCCGTATCGTAGCCGGAAACAAGGCGCACTGCACCGACATGCTTGCGACAATGCATAAAGAATTCATTCCGGGTTCTCCTTATGCGGAGTATTTTCCTGAGAATAAGAACTTCGAAGATTTCTGTTACAGGAGTGCTGTTTTAGGACAGCCCCTCCATACATATGTGGCTCTTCCGTATATGAACCTCTGGCTCAATATGTTCCTTCTTCCTTTGGAATCAGACAAGGAAAATACCGGTTACTGCCTTTATTCCTATGACGTGGCTCCGAAGGCTGATGCAGAGCAGAGAGCAAGCCTTTCTGCCGATACTGCGGCAACCGTTCTTCAGACATGCATCAAGCTTAGAGGATCTGGCAACATTAAGGAGACCATAGGCGAGGTTATTAATGACATCAGAGAGATCTGTGAGTCTGATCACTGCTGCATTCTTCTTGTCGACAAAGAGACACGCAAGTGTGAGACGTTCAGCGAATCTATCAAGCTCGGAAGCTCTGTACTGCCTATGGACAGTTATCTTGATGACAGTTTCTTCGACATTACACAGACATGGGATGATACGATCGGCGGCAGCACATGCGTCATCGTAAAGAACCAGCAGGACAGGGAGTGGCTCGAATCGGTCAACCCCGTCTGGGTCAAATCACTTACGGCTGCAGGCGTATATAACATCGTACTTTTCCCGCTGGTATATAACGACAAGACTCTGGGTTATATGTGGTCTCTCAATTTCAATGAGGAGAATACTGTAAAGATCAAGGAAACACTTGAGCTTACAACATATTTCATTGCTTCCGAGATCGCTAATTACCAGCTCTTAAGAAAGCTCGAGAAATTAAGCACGATCGACATGCTTACAGGTGTTAAGAACCGTAATGCGATGAACAATACTGTAAGCGATATCATAGAAGGCAAATCACAGATCAAGTATCCGTATTCGGTTGTTTTTACTGACCTGAACGGCCTTAAGCGCGTCAATGACGAGAACGGACATACCGAAGGCGATAATCTTCTCAAGACTACCGCTCACATCTTCAGCGGAGCTTTCTTCGATGCGGAAGTATACCGTGCAGGCGGAGACGAGTTCATGATCCTTGCATCCGATATGGATGAGGATAAACTTAATGACCGAATAAAGAGAGTCGAAGAGCAGGCTTACAGGGATAACGTCCATGTCTCCATCGGAACATATGTAGTGCGCGAAGGAGAGGACATCCGTACTGCGATGCGTATCGCAGACGAGAGAATGTATGCCGACAAGAAAGCATACTACGAGAAGAATCCGGATAAGAAATACAGATAATTCCTGTTGAAAATATCACTTCTTGGGCCGGAGCAATTTTCCGGCCTTTTTATCGACTATGCTCAATCCGAATGCAATCGGAATGGAGCATGCAAGAACAACAAGCACATACAAAGGAACATTCTCGATGTAGTAGATCGGAGGCTTGGGTTCCTTGATCATGTAATAGCCGAACATGTTGCAGAAGATTCCGTGGATGAGATAGAGTTCCAGAGTGAACTTTCCGAGGAATCTCAAGACGGGATTTCCGACCTTCATCTTCATGCTGAGAAGGTAATAGAGCATTGCGAATGCAATCGTATAAAGGAACTGGAAGCCCCATGCGAAAAGGTCGGCCTTATAGCCGTTTGCTTCAGTCCACATTGTTTTCGTGATCTTGAAATAGATATTGCCTGCAGCATCTGCGGTGACCCAGAGCGCGGCTGCAGCAACTATTACCAAAATGAGTTTGAGTACATACAGTTTTTTGCAGCTCTCGAAAAACTTTTTCTCATATTTAGAGATAATGATTCCGAACAAGAACATGTGGACGGTGTTAAACCACCATGTGCCGTATCCGTATCTGATGCAGAAGAAGATCCATGCGCCTGATCCCAACGCGACTGTAAGTATTCCTGCCCAGTCTTTCTTGAAAAGGCCGAAGCCGATATAGAAGAGAATGTAGAGGAGCAGTACGCAGGGGATAAACCAGATGAACGGATGAACAGTGTCGTGGTTTCCGGTCATGAAAGGATTCTTAAATCTGACGGGGAGATGTCTTAAGTGTCTTAAGCAGACATATACCAGCTCTGTAAGTATCGTGGGGATAAGGATCGGAATGAGCCTTACGGGTATGAAACGCTTGAAGAAATCAGGCTTTGATTTTGCGCTCTTGTAAAGACCAAATCCGGAACAGAAAAGGAACATTCCGACCATCGGATAACCGGCTGTTACGAATATATCCAGACCTTTTCTCTGGAAGTAAGGGTTGACCCATGATGCGCATGTGAACTGCGCCATGTGGTGGAAGCAGATTATGATGGCGCAGAAACCAAGAAAACACTTGGTCTGGTCAAAAGACATGTTGCCTTCGTTCCATTCGCCTTTCTTACTGAATTTAACTCCGAAAAAGAGAAGCACTGCAAGTGCCACATACCAAACAGCTACCATGATTACCCCCGGTGAAAACTTGTTATTCGAACCAGACAATTATATCAAATATCAGGCTGTCGGTCTCGGATAACCGCATTCGGAACAGAACTTTCCGGTCATGCCCTTTGAACCGCACTTGCAGTCCCATGTGCCGTCGGAATTAAGTGTTGAACCTTCAGTTGCGACATCAGGTGCGGGCACAGGATTTGCAAAGCCCTGCATCATGCCCATACCCATGAAACCATTCATCGGCATCGGCTGCGGAACAGGTTCTCCAGCGTTATTTGCAGCTGCGATATAAGGATTAACAGTAGATACTTCGATATGTGCACCTGATTTAGTTACGCATTCCCTGATCAGTTCGCAGATCGTCTTATCGACTTCAGCTCCACCCATTTCACATGCGGTTTCACCGATAGTCCTTCTGATCCCGGGACAGCCTGTGAGCAGGGAATCGTCATAGATAATGG
>CAJOJI010000060.1 GCA_905234715.1 uncultured Saccharofermentans sp. | reverse complement strand
AGACAACATGGCACATTATCATCACCATGATATTCATCGGATTCACCATAAATCTTGCTTACGGCAGAATCAAAATCGTATGTCGCTTGTTCATCATAATTAATCGTATCTGAAGCTTTAGGTTCATCAAATGGAACCCGTCTTACGCTTTCACCGACACCCAAATCACGAGCGATTTTAACTGTTTTTTTATGTTGGAGACACTCATCAAAGTTTCTTCGGAAATATGCTCTCCATTTTTCCTCAAAAGGAAACAAAATATACACTAAATGCAAATATGAGTATGTGTTCTTTATGTTTATATAGTCGTTTCTATCAAACCATAGAACGTTAACATAATTATATGTAACAGTCAGATTACGAGAAGCAAATAAGAACTCTTTTAGTCTAAGCACTTTAAACCTGCATCTACCATTAGCATATTTCTTGTTAAGAAAACAAAGAATAGACTCGGGATAACTACATTTATCTGGAACTACAACCGCTATCAATTCGCTTTCATCTACCTGCTTCTTCAATGCATCACAAAGACATTTCATCTTCTTGCTTTGCTTGGATGATACAATATCTTTTGACTTCGCAAGTATCTCTTCTACAGCATTACCAATATCGTCATGATAGAAATCTATTTGAGAATTCCATGCTTCATATGCTGCAGTTATCTCCCCCATTAAAGGATTTTCGTATAAGTCCAAATTCTCAGAATAACAATCAGATACCATTGCCTTATAAATGCACCACATTTTATGCAATAGGTCCTTAAACCGGTTATCAAAATCCTCACAAGAATTGGTTAGTTTCTTCAGTCTACGATAAACCTCATCTAACTCTTTTCCGTTACATTCTAAAACATTAAAACTTGCGTTAGATGCATTCTTTGTTTTCCGCACTAATCCTTCGAATACAGTATTAGAAAATCTTTCCGTATTCTTAGTAAAGCTCGCATCTGTTAATGTTGAAGGTTTCCAATGGAATAAAGTGAAATTATAACGTTCCAACTCCTTGTATCTTTCATAATCATTCTCTGACAAGAACACTATGGTTGGAATGCTGAGTTTTAGCAAACGCTCGAAAGTGTGTCTATTTGCCAATAATTCCCTTACCTTCTCTTGTGTGACAAATAAGCAATCTATCTTTTCTCTAACAGAATCTTCAGAGGCACCAGATACAACCTGTGATAATTCTGTCGCTATCGTAAAATTAGGAATTCTGCCGTATGTTCGCCCGCTTACAAATCCCGACGGATCTAAAGAGAATTCACCTACAGATAAAACTTTTGAGAATGCTGAACCCAGAACACTATAGTCTTTAGAGAACTCATCAACGGAACTTTTTGTAGTAAGCAAAACCGTAGTTTTAGACACTGCGCCTTTATTTGACAAGAGTATTTGCAATGTTGGATTTGCACGAGCTTGCTTTTCTATTCGACTGATTTCGGATTTAACCAGTTTGTACTTATTTAATGCACCCTCTTCGACTCTCTCTAAATATTGATACCATGTCTTGTTGGCTGATCTGATTTCCGTGCATTTATCTATATCTTTGCAACGGTATTGAAAGTCATTCTCATTGATGGCCATTATTTCAATAATAGCCTTTCCAATTCTCATTTTTTGCCCAGGGCGAATACCGCGCAAATTTTCAAACGGATCATATGGTCCTTCCATTTCATCTCGTATTACCCGCGCTGTAAACAGGGGCATCAAATTGCACTCTGAAGGCATAACTATAGTTATTCTTTTGTTGCCAAGCTCCAGCTGTTTATCTATCAAATACAGTGTCGCAGAATAAATCATTGGGATAGATATAGGCTTCGGATAAGTCTTATCGGAAAAAGTAATGTTATCAAAATACTCTTTTTTTGTTATATAATCACCAACAAGTTCTTCGAAATGAGTGTATTCCTCTTCAGTTATTTCTTCATTCTCATTGCTTTCTTCATCTTTATCTTCTATATTCTCTTGTTCAACCGGAGTAGATATGATTCGTTCAATTATAGATTCTATTTCTTCTTGAGGAATCTCTCGCGCCTTTAATTCACTAATAGAAAGAGAATATTCTTCAGAACTTGTCTGAGCTGAGCCAAAAATCACTGATAACAACGCATTATTACAATCATTAATACCCAATATCTTCTTGTAATCTAATGCATATTTAATAATATATTTTTTGGTTTTATCATTTTGAAATGTATTAACATAGTTTATTTGTCCTTCAAAAATATCGGTAGGCGAAATATACTTATCACACAAGCCATTAATCAAAGTGCTGAACCCGTCAAGTGAAACACCACTAAATTCGGACAACACTCGATGCAGCTCTTCGAAATAATACCCTATGAATCCATCTCTAAATTGACTATCATAATTGCTTATAAAGTCAACAAAATCCAATATTAAAATTACTTCTCGAACAGACCATTTTTTCATTTGAAACTCCTCAAACAAATCTAATCTGCAAATTCAAATTAATGTAGTACCTACCGTTCTCCTTGTATATACTTGCAAATCTATGTCTGGAAGTAGATCCTCTTTCTAACTTTGTGTTATTGAGTAAATACATCTCAAATGCACCTCTGTTATAAAGATGATATGCCAATACATCGCCATCCTCTTTCACTATTACGTAGCCGCCATTAGCTTCATCATGACCATCCCATACTTTGGAGGGCATCATGCCAAGTGCTACTGAACACAAGAATTTCTTAAGTTTATATTCATAGAATCCCCGACGAGGATAACCAAGAGGATTCTTTTCTTCTACCAATTCAACCAGACTCTTGCAATCAGTTGCTTTGTTCTGATAGAACGCTAGAAGAATATCTGCGATTATGTTATCCATATAGCTGTCTATCAGCATCAGATTAGACGAGAAGTTATCGTTAGCAACACGAGAATACTTCATTTCTCCATGAGCCAGAATATCAGCTATACGGTCAAGAATCTTTGTCTTAGATTCAATGGAATTGACTCGCTTCATATCCTCGTCCGTAATGCCTCTAATTTCATAGATGAAGTTTGTCGCACCTGAAGCATTTAACAAAGTCGGAGCTCCACCCAGTTCTGATTTAATACTGAAACCACATATCGGATTATAGCCCGTATAAATATCGTGGATTTGCATAGTAATGTCAGTCTTATCTGTTGAGGCCGCCGAGATTCTGTCTATATGTAATTCTTGCATTGCTTCCGGAGCGCCATTAATTTCAAATGCTCGGTCAGAACCAGCAACTATTCCCGCAAGTAATAATCTTGCCAGTTTTGACAAATAGCATTTATCTATAGAGGAAAGTTTAGCTCCTCCCAGAAAGATATCGACATTATCTTCATTAATCACAAAATCAACTTGTTCAGGAGTCGCTTGATTTCTTACTACACGGAGAATCGGAAAATAAACATCATTTATGCGTTCAACATTCTCATCAGCCGCATACAGCCGGCCTGTATACATCAATTCAATTAACGCATACAGTTCGCTCCATTCGCCTCTGTTTCCTGTTAATCGCATAGACGCCTCCTTAGCCTAGTACGTCTTTTATCTGCTCCGCTATAGCTTGTATTACATTTACGGTTACGCTGTTACCAAATTGCTTGTAAAGATGTGTATCAGACAACTCGAGAACATAACTGTCTGGGAAACCCTGAAGTCTTGCCCACTCTCTAGGAGTCATCTTTCTTATATCTTCATCATTTATTTTTCCTGAGATATGAGTCTCAGGAACCTTGCTGTGTTCCCGGTGATCTATAATAAGGTTTCTTTCTCTTCCCATTCCTCCGCAAACGATAGTGCCGGCTATACCGTCAAGGTCCCTTATTTCATAGCCGAATCCATTACCTTTAGCTTCGTGTCTTGCCTTATGCTTTCTAAGTGTTTCGACGTAAACGTCAGATAGATAATATCTGGCAGGAACAGGGGCAGCATCCATAATATCAATGATGCATTTCTGTTTTTTCTGTGCCTTCGGGAAAACAAACTCGCCAACATTGAGATCATCCCTAAATGCTACTATATAGATTCTTTCTCTGTTTTGCGGAACTCCATAGTCCTTGCTGTTAAGCACCTTCCAAAAAACATGATACCCAATATCTTGGAAAGCTTTACGGATAACACGGAATGTGTTGCCCTTATCATGCATTACCAGGCCTTTTACATTCTCACAGAAGATAACCTTAGGTTTATGGTATTCGCAGATTCTTACAACATCAAGGAATAAATTTCCCCTGTTCTTACCCTTGAAATCATCGTTAAAGCCCTGATGCCTGCCTGCAATTGAGAAAGCCTGGCAAGGAAATCCTGCAAGGCAGATATCAAATGAAGGAATATCTTTTTCGTCTATGACCGTTATATCTCCGGCAATATCAAAACTATCCTTAAAATTAGCCTTATATGTCTTCTGAGCAAATTCATCCCATTCGCTGACAAATACCGTTTCTATATCCTTACCAAAGGCATTATCAAATCCCAGCCTGATTCCGCCTATTCCCGCAAACAAATCTATTGATCTGTATTTAGCCATTCCTATTGACCTCTTCTTCTATTAAGTCAGCACACCCTGCTGCATCCTTCTGTATTTGTTTGCCCCAGAACCTAAGTACTGTCCACCCATGGGAAGTTAGATAAGTGTTCACCTCTTCATCTCGGGCTATATTTCGCTCAATCTTAGATATCCAGAACTCCTTATTGCTCTTAATATCGTTCTTTCGTTTCTCCCAGTCATATCCATGCCAGAATTCACTGTCACAGAAAACCGCTACCTTCTTTCCGATAAAAGCTATATCCGGATGCCCAAAAACAGAATTCACGTTTTTTCTGTATCTAAGCCCTCGGTTCCAAAGCTCATGTCGAAGCAAACATTCAATCTTAGAATCTTTGTTCTTTACAGCTTGCATATTCTTATGCCTTTGCTCTGGAGTAAGCTTATCCACGATCAAGACTCCTTAATTATAATGCAGATGTATTTCAGTTATTGGGACATATCATTAATTCTTTATTAACTCAGAATCAGATATCCAATAAACAAAAATGCAAACTTGATATATATTATAATATATGAATCAAATAATCTTATACTTCATATTTACTTAATCAGATTCTACACCCATAACAGGGATATTAATTGGACTTTCGCTCCCAGATGGCCCGGTGGCCCAGATGCCAGATGCCAAGGTTACCGACCGTTACCTACGATAACCACAACAATAAAGCAATATTATGCATACAAAAAGCCGCAAAACCGCTTAAATATTCAGTCTTGAGGCTTTTTGAAAACTTTTGATGACTCAAACATCAAAACGACAATAGTCAGAAACTTTGTCTGAGATAATTTCGTTAGATATAATTGGAACTTAATCGGATTGGCTGCTTAGGCACCTTCGCAGGGGATGTCTTCAGGTTCCTGGAACGGGTCTTTGATGATTCTGTTCTGGTAGAGGGCGTTCCACGGAAGACCTGCACGCATTTTCTTGTTGTAAAAGATCAGCATGGCTTCGGCATAGCCTAAAGAGCCCGCTCTTCTGTCTTTGGCGGTTTTTGATATTTCCTTTATTGAGATTTCGCTGAGTTTTTCCTTAAAAACGTCTTCTTTAAGTTTACTGCCGTATGTTATTACGAGGCGTGCGACACCGTTTAGCATATTGGCCGAGAATGATTTTGCTTCTCCCTCTTTCTTCATCCTTATCTATTTTGAAAACTGTATAGTCGTCGAAAATGCTGACAAGCGTTAAGTCCTGATGCTCGTTTACCGGCACGCCGAAGCGGTTCATCCAATCATCGGGATAGTATGCTTTTCTGTCTATCTCGCCTGATTCCGGGTCCTTTCTCTTAAATGTCTCGGCGCTTGTGAGATCGAAAACGAAAATGGTATCATTCTTCGTTCTTATGAGCTTTCCCAAGACCTTATATCTGCATTGGGGATTCCAGCCCATAAGCTTTACCACCTTGGCAAAGAACATTTCGCAGGAGATCTGCTTGGGCTTTCTCTTACCTTCTTTATTTCTCGAAGCCCATGAAAAGGAATCCTTGAGCTCCTCGTCACAGGGCTTTACCGCGAGCTTCTTCTTATTGGGGTTTACGAGGAACTGGACGAACGTGACATCAGGCAGCTTATTTAGGCACGCGGCGTTTACAGCCACCTTTGCATCCTTAAAGGTTACGGAGGGCTCAAAAAGATGCGCAAAGAATTCGCCCCTTACCACCTGATATCCGTCGTATGAGAACTCTTCTTCCCTTATCTGGCCTTCATTTGTCTTATTTTCCGGATTATTCATACACTTACTTCATTCTGTTCACCAGTTAATGCATTGTATGGAGAGAACTTAAATATATTATCGTTCTCAATAATTTCCAATGAATTCTTTGCTAATCCATGTTTTTGAAGTTCTTTCCAAAGGCTGCTGAACTGTTTGCGATAATAGTCACGCTTAAAATATTCATGTGCTGCCTGCTGACCCTTATTTCGATTCAATATCTCCTTAAAGTTCTTATCCGCAGAACAACACTTAATTAGACGTTGTTCATAATCAAGAACAACCGACTTGTTATATTCTCCGTCAAATACAATCTCCATCACAGCTAAGCTTTGCTTTTCAGGATTCTTCAAGTGCTGGCCCATTCTTGTTGCCACGCTTGTTGTCTCGCCAATATATAATTGGTCATCGTTATGAATAAGGTATACGACCGGCCAGTTCTTCCCTTTCTGAGTTTGCTTAACCAGTTTTAATCCGTTCTCATCGAATGAAAATGTCTTAATCTCATTTTTCATGCTTATTTATCTCCACTAGCTTATATCTTCCAAACACTGTATCCCTGCCGCTTTGCCGAATCGTAGATCGGTCTCATGTTTTTTGACAGGATCTCAATAAATTCAGTTCTGCGTGTACCAGCCTTATAAAGCTCCATCTGTGCCCAAATTGAATGCAGATTATCTTTATAGCATTTCTCAAACAAGGACCGGATACCATCACGCTCACAAACCAATTCATACATCTTGAATTGATTATCAGCAAACCCTTTGAAGAACTTATCCCATTCAGGAAGGTTGTTGCTCTTCTGCGAGTTTAATACGGAAACCATTGGCATAAGGTTCCACAGTTCATCATTCATAACGAACGACCATGGAACGAAATGATCCATTTCATAATCAGATTTATTGATCATCGTGTTGTTATAAACATCATGAATCTCAACACAATCCAAGGCATACATTCGCAACGCGTATGAGAGAAGCTGGAGCCGATATTAAGGCCACTGCAGACATCATGGGACATACTAAGGCAGATCTCACCTTGAATACATATACTGACGCTTCTGGAGAATTCAAGATGAAAGCGATAGCCCTTATTGGGCCAGACAGCCGGCTTAAGGCTGCCGAGGTTATGACCTTACCAAAAAACTTACCAAAAAATGATGCCAATTTGGGGTTAATTCAGGTAAATTGAGGCGAACTCTTTATTAGGATAAAGTCTCATCAAACCGCTCAACCACGGGCAAAGCGCCTGAAAAATAAAGGAGTTGCCAAAAAAGACAACTCCTCGATGGTGCAGATGGCGGGACTTGAACCCGCACGAGATTGCTCCCACTAGCACCTGAAGCTAGCGCGTCTGCCAATTCCACCACATCTGCGTGCGGGTTAGATTTTATATCATGAGGCATTAATTTTCAATAAGGACATAAAGCGCCGTTAGGTTATAATCTCCTTATGAATAAGATAACCGTTTCCGTTACAGACCTGGCTTCATATATCTCGCGAAAAGGCAATCTCGCGGGCGGTTCTTATGGCTCTGTATCAGGCGTCGAAGGCACAAGGCTTCATCAAAGAGTATTCTCCGACCTCAAGAAAGCATACGGAGACGTAGTTATAACCGAAGAGCAGCTTGTATACGACTATATATCTGATTCAGGGATCTGCCTTTCAGTTAACGGCAGGTTCGATGCCATGATGAAGAACCCGGGCAAAGCTCCCATGCTTTTCGAGATCAAATCTTTTAACTCCACCAAAGACAGCTTCGAAGCTCTCGTAAGACCTGAACACGTCACGCAGCTAAAGCTCTATGGTGCCATGTATCTTCTGACTAATTCAGACACTCTGGATATCTCGCTTACATTAAGATATGTCTCCATAACAACCCTGGACAGCTTCGAGAACACTTATACCATGTCCTTTGAAGAAGCCGAGAAATACTGGGAAGAAACCTGTTCTGAATACTGCCTCTTCGCAAAGACGCTTCTTGATTATCACAACAGCCTTATCGATACGACGACTCAGGTTAGGTTTCCTTTCGATAACATAAGACCGGGACAAAAAGAGTTCATGAAAAAGGCCCTGCTTGCTCTCAACTCGGGCGAGGCATTCTTTGTCGAGGCACCTACCGGCATCGGAAAGACAGTATCGGTCTTATACCCTGCCATCAAGGGACTGGTCAAAAACAGATACGACCAGATCTATTATCTGACTGCCAAGGAAGCAACAAGAGGCGTAGCTGAAGCAACTATCAACCAGATGAGAAAACAGGGACTCATCATCCGCTCGATCACATTGAGATCCAAAGAGAAGATGTGTCCTTACGGCACCGAATGCGATGCAAAGTTCTGCCCTCTGGCCAAGGACTATTACGGAAAGCTTAAAGATGCCCTTGCTGAGTCTCTTGTGCTTGATGAGATAACGCCCGAGAAGATCACAGAGATTGCGCTTAAGCACGGTATCTGCCCTCATGAGTTCATGATAGACACGATGAATTACTGCACTGTCGTCATCGGTGACTATAACCACATATTCAGTCCGAGAGTATCGCTTATCGAAAAGGATCCGGGCAACCAGAGAGTTGCCGTCCTTGTCGACGAGGCTCACAACATGATCGACCGAGGAAGAGACATGTTCTCAGCCTCATTCTCATTAAGCCTTATCGACGAGATGCTGAATGATTTTAAGGGACGCGATACTAAGATCGAGACCATGATCCATCAGGTCCGCAATTATTTTGTGAATATCGGAACATGTTTTGATTCTTCAAGTTCGTGCTTCAAACTTCTCGAACAGGCGGAAGAAAACAAAGTCCTGATGACTGAAAACTGGGAAGCAATGCGTCAGCCGCCCAGGCAGCTCTATGCAAAGTTATGGTATGCGATAAGGCAATTGTCTTTTGTATTGGACCGTTTGGAACAGGGTCAATGTAGAAGGACTGCCGTTAAGTTCTTCTTTGAAGCAAGATACTTCCTTACTGTATTGGAACACTATTTCGACAACGCATATATCACGACTGCATCAAGAGACGGCGGAGATATCACGCTCACCCTTAACTGTCTTGACTGCGCTTCAAAACTGAACGACATAATCAAGGACAGAATGTCGGTAATATTCTTCTCTGCGACATTTACGCCTTATGAGTACTACCGCAACTGTCTCGTTGGTCCAAACTGTGATTATTCTTCATTCTTAAGACTCCCATCGCCGTTCCCGCCGGAGAATCTTGAGATAATGATAAACTCCGACATTTCGACGGCATATAAAGACCGTTCGTTAACTCAGTACGATCTTACTCAGACGATATCCGACTGTCTTTTGGGAAGAACCGGAAATCACATGATATTCTTCCCTTCTTTCGAATACATGAATCAGATCATGCCGATGATCGAGGAATATCTGAAAAAGCACGACGTAAAAGATTACAAGATAATCTCCCAGATATCAGAGATGACAAGCGTCGAGAAGGAATCTTTCCTTAACTGCTTTTCCGAGCCTTACTCCGGTCTTTTGATAGGCGCAGCAGTATTAGGCGGTCATTTCGGCGAAGGCATTGACCTTGTCGGAGACAAACTTACAGGCGTAATTATCGTCGGCGTCGGAATCCCGAAGGTTACTCCGGAAAGACAGATCTTAAGCAATTACTATTCGGAAAAATTCGGAGACGGATTCTCATTCGCATACAGATTCCCGGGCTGGCAAAAAGTGCTTCAGGCAGTAGGCCGAGTAATCCGTACAGAAACAGACACGGGCTTTGCGCTCCTGATAGATTCAAGACTCGAAAAGCCCGAGTATATTATGCTTTTTCCTGATCACTGGAAGATCTGATCAGATCGTAACCGTTGCCTGTGAAGGATCTGTGCTGATCTTGATGATGCCTTCTGCTCCGTCAATACCGTAAGTACCTTTTGTACCCTTGATGCTGACGATTCCGTCGCTGTTTGTGTGAATGACTTCGTCCTTTGTCCACCACTCACCTTTTACAAGGCTTAAGAGCTTGTTGTAAGCAGGCTTGCATCTGTTGTCCTTTGTTACAAGACCGCTGGGTGCGTTGAGCCATGCACCGTCTGCAAAATCCCATCCGGTAATAGCCTTGATGTTGGGATCAGCAAAGAGGATACGGTACATCTCTTCCCACTCCTTTTCCTGACGGAGTTCGCCTTCTTCTGTCGTCGGCCACTCATCAACCTGCCAGTCGTTTAAGTCTTCGATATAAGCGGGCATTATCTCGCCGGAAATAAGCGTGTTCTCAGTAAAGTGAATCGGAAGGCCGAATCTTGAGAATCTCTTCAAAACATCACGGAGCTTTGCTTCACCCCAGTATCCCTGATGCTGGTGAGACTGGATGCCGATCGCGGAGATCTCAACGCCTGCATCAAGAAGTTCTTCAAGAAGCTTCTCATATTGAGGCGACGTATTGAAATCGTTAATAAGGAATGTTCCATCCGGATTAGCCGCTCTGGCAGCCTCGAAAACTTCCTTAACCAAAGTTACTCTGCCATATCTGTTGCAGATCCTTGTAATCGCATTGTCGTACTTATCGAAGATAGGCATGATGACGACTTCATTGATTACATCCCAGATGTCGATCGTACCCTTGAAAGCAGTTACGTCTCTGTTGATCCTCGCAAGCTGCTTATCCATGATTACTTCATCTGAATATTTAAGGAGCCAGTCGGCACATACTGTATGCCAGCAAAGAGGATGTCCTTTTAAAGTTACATTGTTGGCTCTGAGTCGGTCTGAAGCTGCTTTAAGCCTCTCATATTCAGGATGTCCTTCTTCAGGCTCATAACGTCCCCAGTAGAAAGGAAGCGTGCCGTAGTTCATGAGCGCAAGCCATTTTTCTCTTCTGTCTTCATTTGGCTCAAATCCCGGGAAATCAAGGAAATCAAAGGCTCCGCAGCCGAAGAGGAATTCATGGGATTTCTGGTTTAAGACCAGATCTTTATCGCTAACGGGATTACCGTTCTTATCTATAACTTTTACAAGGCATTCACCTATACGGTGTGAGGGAGTAGTTGAAAGATTCATATGTTACTTCCTTTCTTGTGAATATCTCAGAATATCCTGATTATAGATTATTCAAAACCGAAAGCGTGTCATATATCTTTTCAAAATGTATTGAAATGTAGTCTGTTGTAAATTCTTTTAATTCTTTTTCAGTCTTTTTGTCTGCAGATGACGTAAATAACCTTTTAAGATCACAGGAAGCAAAATAGTTCAGTGCCTTTACGGAAGGCGCTTCCAAAAGCCTGTCAAAAGATCTGTTCTGATTTGAAGCGCTGTTAACTCCGCCAGCAATGTTTATCAGGAATCTGTCAGGCTTATCAGCCGTTCCCTTATAACTCGGATTATTAAGATCGTACTGAACCGTAAATCCTGCGATAGTCAGAAGTCTCCAGTTAAATGCGGAATAGATAAGCAGATATTTATCCCTGTTATTTGCGAGCATGTAATAAGCATAGACAGCAAGCTCGTATGCTTCCCTGGCGTTCTCGCTTTGGAGAACACAGTCGGCAAGAAGTGATGATATGTGAGCTGCAACAGTCATCTGCTCAAGGCTTTCCATTATTTTTGAATTACTCTCGATTATGGAAGCATCTTTAAGATAGTAATATCCGTGAGAAACCGATACAACAAAATCACAGAGCATATACGGCATGGATACAAAGCCTAATGAACTGCCGGGTTTGGATACGCCTTTAGCGCATATCGTTATAAGTCCCCTGTCTGAAGTAAGAACAGATAAGAGCCTGTCCTTTTCTTTGTAATCGTCGGATTTGATTATGAGACCGCGGCAGTTAAAGGGATCCATTATTCATCAACATCTTTGCCAAGACCCGTGGATCCGAGCATGGCATCGTTATTCTGCCAGTCGTTTCTTACCTTAACATAAAGGTCGAGATAGACTTTGCAGTCCAAGAGCTTTTCGATGTTTCTTCTTGCAGCAGAACCGATGCGCTTGATCATCTGGCCGTCTTTGCCGATGATGATGGCTTTATGCGAATCCCTGTTGCAGATGATGTCTGCCTTAATTACTGCCATAACACGGTCATCACCTGATGTGATCTCACCGTCTTCGTTCTTTTCCTTGAACTCGTTGATGATTACGGCCGTACCGTGAGGAATCTCCTGGTCAGTATAATGAAGTACCTGCTCGCGGATAAGCTCAGCAGCGATAACTCGCTCTGTCTGGTCGGTCATGTATTCGCTGTCGTAGAGCCTTGGTCCTTCAGGAAGCATTTTCGTAATGACGGAAAGAAGCAGATCAACGTTTCTTCCGGTCTTTGCGCTGACAGGAACGACGTCTTCAAAGTTATAAAGTTCGGAATATTTCTGAGTCAGCGGAAGGAGTTTCTCCTGCCCTGCCTCATCGTATTTGTTGATGACAAGGATAACCTTCTTGTTGCTGTCCTTAAGAAGTTCCATGAGTCTCTTCTCGACAGAACCGGGCTCCGGGAATCTTCCGTCAGCTATGAGCACGACGCAGTCAGCACCCAGAGCAGCTTTATAAGATCTCTCGACCATGAACTCACCCATCTTGGATGTCGGCTTATGGATACCGGGAGTATCGGTAAAGATTATCTGTGTATCTTCGGTGTTATAGATAGTCCTGATGTTGGTTCTTGTAGTCTGGGGCTTGTGAGATACGATGGCGATCTTCATGCCTGTTATGTAGTTCAGAAGCGTGGACTTGCCTACATTCGGACGGCCGAGCAAAGCGACGGTACCGCAGTGCTTACATGGTGTTCCGGCAGGAATAAGTCCGTCAACGGAATTGTTTTCCCTGTGATTATCCATCTCGAAAATATCTTCTATAAATGCAAGACCGATATCTCTCATGAGTCTCTTCTGCTTATCGATCATGATCTTTTCGTCCGTAGGATCGATATGGTCATATCCGAGAAGGTGAAGAAGCGAATGAGCAATAAGGAACATTGCTTCTCTCTCAAATGAATGGCCGTAGCTTTCAGCCTGGGCTTCGCATGCAACGGGATTTATAAGGATATCTCCGTAACAGAGTATCTGGTTGCCGTCTTCATCGGTCTCAAAATCGCCGCTGTCAGGTATCATGTCAAACTCGCCTTCAGTGAGCTCCAACATGGGGAAAGAAAGACAATCGGTTTCCTTATCGATATCTCTTTGTTCGCGGTTAACTTCTCTAATCTCTTCAGGAGTTACAAATGTAAGTGTTGCATATGCATCCTTAAGAGATCTTGTTACCTTGGGAGAAGTATAATCTCCGCTTAAGATAGTCTCAGATAGACTTATGATGTATTCATCAAGTCCGTTAAGTTTTTCTTCGGAAAATCCTTCCGCATTATTAACTACATCGATTCTCATTCAGGGTACTTGATCCTTTCGTGGAAGACACCGGCATAAACCTGTCTGAAAGCTATAACGATCTTCTCGATATCATCAAAAGAAAGACCGGAGTTGATAAGCTGGTCCTGGTCGATCTTATCCTTGATCAAAACACGGATAAGCTGCTCTGCGCTCTGAACATCGCTTGTCTTCATTGATCTTACAGCGGCCTCACAGGTATCTGCGATCATGACGATAGCAGATTCTCTTGATGACGGTATGTGTCCTCTGTATCTGAAGTTGTTGACATCCGGCGGTTCAAGGCCTCTCGCCTTTGCATCCTCAACAGCCTTACGATAGAAATACGAAGGATATGTCGTGCCGTGATGCTCGTCGATTATCTTGATGATCGCATTGGGGAGTCTCTCCTTCTTAGCGAGCTTTACGCCGTCCTCAGGGTGCTTTGTGATTATCGCAACACTCTCCATTACGGTCAGGCTGTCGTGAGGGTTAACTCCGCCGTGCTGATTCTCTGTGAAATACTCAGGATTTTCGAGCTTTCCGATATCGTGATAATATGCTGCAACTTTACAGAGCAGAGAGTCTGCTCCGATTGCTTCAGCTGCGGAGTCTGCAAGATTTGCGACCATCATTGAATGTGAATGCGTACCTGATGCCTCGAGGAAAAGTCTCTTCAAAAGATGCTGTCCGGGCTGGCTCAAAGAGATGAGCTTTACAGGTGAAGCAACATTACATACGAGCTCAAAGATAGGAGACAGACCGATTGCCGCAACAAGCGAAGCGATCGTGCTGATGAACGTGTAAACCAATGAATTCAGGTATTCCGTTCTCGCATTACCGATAAGGAAATTGTATGCAAAGCTTGTAGCTATCGTTGCTATCGTCGGGAAGAAGATCAAAGCAGCATTGTTGATGATCTTGTCCGTTCTTCCTGCAAATATCGAGCACAAAATGATACCGACCAGGTTGATGAAGAAAACTTCAGGCTCAAAGCTGTACATAGGCCAGATCAATAGGAGGTTTATGACAGAAAGAATAATTCCGTTTTGCGTTCCCATGTATGTCGAGCATACTGCCGCAAAGAAGATAACGATGCAGAGCAGCGTCGATAATGTGGACAGATAAACGGATGCGCCTACAGTAACCAGGAATGTGGTGATTAGCAAATAGAATACCGGCGTCTCGACCTTAACCTTCTTACGCTCGATATTAAGATAGACAACAGTGCATGCCGATATGATAAGAACATATACAACGGCTCTTGCGAAAATGATGAGGTTGAATGAGGTATCTCTGATGAGCTCAAGTTCAACAAGATTGCTGTATACGTGCTCATCGATGATTTCTCCGGCCTCAACAAGCTTTGTACCTTTCTCGATCATGACAGGCTCGTTGATAACGGCGATGTATGCGTTGTTTGCAGAGTCAGCCGTAGCCTTCTGGTCATAGACCGTATTAGGCTCAAGGATCGATGCGAGCACGACATACATTGCATCGGAATACTTGGAATATGAAGGGCTGGATTCACTGAATGAATTTATCTGCTCTGAAATTTTCGTATGAAGAACAGCATCACTGACATCACCAAGCATGATGAGTTCAGCCATGGAAGTCGTCTTCTCTCTTACATAAGTGAACGTAGTGTTACTCATGCTTGCGTCAAAGAAAACGGCAATATCCTCAGGCGCGATCTTAACGCCTAAAGTCTGCTCAACTGTTACTGAAAGCTGGCTTGCCGCCTCATCAGGCTTTACGGGTGTCTGTCCGGGTCTAACCTGGGTAACGCTTTTCCTTGCCTGTTCTGTAAGATCGAAAAAGTCATCAACACGGTCAATGCTTTCCTGTGACTGCTTATCAGATCTTACGAAAACATCTGCGCATGTATCTCTTGCAACGATAGCTCTTCTCTGAGTCTCATAAGTATCGGCAAATGTTCTCGGAGCGTAAATATCCTGGTTTGCAATGGAACCGACTTCATAGTCGTAACTTACCGGAAGCGATCCGTAGAAAACCATGAATACGATGGTAAGCGCAGCAAGCGCCAAAGTAATTATCTGATGGATCTTGGGTTTTGCAGACTTGGTATTACTCATAAATCACCTTTGTTTAGCATTCTCGTAAGCTCTTACAATCCTTGCAACAAGGCTGTTCCTGACAATGTCCGAGTCATTGAGACTCACAATCTTTATACCTTCAACGCCGTTTAAAACATTTATAGCATCCTTAAGACCGTTTTCGACGCCCTTAGGGAGATCGATCTGGGTAAAGTCGCCGCATACACAGGCTCTGCAGTTAACACCGAGTCTTGTAAGGAACATCTTCATCTGTTCGGGTGTGGTATTCTGCGCCTCATCAAGGAGCACAAAGCAGTCATCAAGATTTCTTCCGCGCATGAATGCGAGCGGAGATACTTCGATCACGCCCTTGTCGTAATAACGCTCAAACATCTCCTGTCCGAGAAGCGCGGAAAGAGCATCGTAGATTGGACGCATATAAGGGTTAACCTTCTCTTCGATATCGCCCGGCAGGAATCCGAGTTTCTCGCCTGCTTCGATCGCAGGTCTGGTCAGAATGATCCTTGATACTTCCCTGCTCTTCAAAGCCTTAACAGCCATTGCAACGCCGAGGAATGTCTTTCCTGTTCCGGCAGGACCGCAGCAGATAACAAGCTCTGACTGCTTAAGCGAATCAACATAAAGTCTCTGACCTAAAGTTCTGGGTTTGACAGCTCTTCCGGAAGGTGTCATATAGAAAACTTCATCTGACGTCTTCAGGAATTCTTCAAGCCTGCCGTCTCTGGCAATATTCATCAGATACTGAATATCAGTCTCGTCGATCTCGGAATCCACAGAAAGCTTATCAAGAGCAATAAAAGCATCCTTTGCAGTCAGCACGTCTTTGGTATCACCCGAGATGATAAAGCCGTTGCCGTCATGCTCGATCGAGACATCAAAAGACTCTGCAACTCTTTTTGCATAAACACCTGCAGTCTGCACTGTATTTCTAAGCTGTTCGATTCTTTCTTCCAACTGATATCTCCTATAAAAGAATTATTATGCTAATCAGGTTTACCGTCAACAATCAGCCCTTAAAACTGTCTATGACCGCCTTGTAGTAATCCGGTATGTCACATTCGAAATGCATCGTCTCCCCGGTTCTAGGATGAACGAAAGTAATTGCCTGGCTGTGAAGCGCCTGTCCGGCAAGGCCGTAGTTCTTTCTTCTCGAAGCATAAACGGGATCGCCTACAACCGGATGACCGATGTATGCCATGTGGACTCTGATCTGATGTGTTCTGCCCGTCTCGAGAACGAGCTTGAGATCTGTTATCTCGCCTAATCTCTCGAGCACCTCGAAATGAGTTACGGCAGATTTTCCATCCTTGTTAACAGCCATCTTGCGACGGTCTGATGTGGAACGTCCGATGGGAGCATCAACCATGCCCTTGTCCTCTTTTACGAAGCCGTAAACAAGAGCTCTGTACTCTCTTACTATCTCGTGTCTTGAGAGCATATCGGCAAGTTTCAGATGAGTAAAATTATTCTTGCAGGCAAGCATAAGACCTGATGTGTCTTTATCGATCCTGTGAACGATACCGGGTCTCAGTACGCCGTTGATATCTGAAAGATCATCCTTGCAGTGAGCCAGGAGCGCATTAACGAGTGTTCCCTCGCTGTGTCCTGCCGCAGGATGAACAACCATTCCCTGAGGCTTGTTTATAACAAGGAGATCGGAATCCTCATATACAATATCAAGAGGAATATCCTGTGCGACAAATGACTCGTCTTCAACAGGTGCGGGAATGTCTGCTTCAACAACATCACCGGCGGAAAGCTTTGTTCCTGCCTTTGTGATAATTATGCCGTTTACGGTGATCTTGCCGTCATCTATCAGACGCTTATAGAACGACCTGGAATACGTTGAATCAAAGGCCTCGGTAACAAAGCTGTCGAGTCTTACTCCGTCCTTATCACAAACCTTTGAATCAATCGGCATTTTCTGTTTCCTTTTCTAATTTCTTTTCCTTCTTCTTACGCTTGAACAATACGTTCCAGAATTCTTCGAAATACTTGGATTTGAAAAGGATTATGCAGATAAGAAGGAACGTTCCGATAACTGCACACATGTCGGCAAAGTTAAAGATCGGGAATGTATATGTACCGAAGTCAAATCTCAAATAGTCAACAACATATCTGAGGCGTACTCTGTCGATGAGGTTGCCAATTGCGCCGGAGAACAAAAGACAGAACGCGAGTGAGATCATCTTCATGGATCTTCTTGAAGCGATATACATGAAGATCAGGATAACAAGTCCCAACACGAGCGATACGCCTGAAAGGAAATAAATACCCCAAGGCTTGTCGGCAAACATCGAGAAAGCACTTCCCGTATTCTCCGCATAATGCAGCGAGAAGAAGTTATCGATGATCATCACCTGTCCGTATGGCTTGATCTCATTTACGACCATCAGCTTGAAAAGCTGGTCGGCAGTTATAAGTAAAATTGCAAAAAAAGTATAAAGAACGCAAACATCATATCCCTTTGCGGACTTCTTGTTGAAGTTATCACTCATATTCGCAGAACCGTTTAATTTCGGTACACCTTCCGTTTTTATCAGTCTCAAAAATAATACCACATACAAAGCCCGGTCCATCGGCCGGCTCGTACTTTGCAGGAAGCTTATAAGCAAGCCTTCTGATCGAAGATTCGATGCTCATGCCGAGAATGGATTCTTTTGCACCGCTCATGCCTGCGTCAGTGATATATCCCGTACCGTTGGGCAGGATAGTCTCATCAGCTGTCTGAACATGCGTATGGGTACCTGCAACAACAGATACTTTACCGTCGAGGAAATGTCCCATAGCACACTTCTCGGAAGTGGCATCGCAATGGAAATCCAGGAAGATCGTATTGCACTTCTCAACATCCTTCAATCTTGCAGCGAGCTTTTCCGCATAAGAAAACGGATTATCGGGAAGCACATTGGCATAAACCTGACCCAAAAGGTTAAACACACCAAGTTTCTCGCCGTTCTTTTCGAAAACGCAGAAATCATTACCCGGCCAAGAAGGGCTGAAATTTGCAGGTCTTGCAACATTGCTGACCTTAGATATCTGGCTCAGAAAATCCCTGTTGGAAAAAGTGTGATTACCCATCGTGAAAAGATCGGCGCCTGAAGCTTCCAGATCTCTTAAGATGTTGATCGATGCACCAAGACCGTGAACGCTGTTCTCCGCATTAACGATACAGCAGTCTATGCGGTTATTCTTGAGAAAACCGGGCATTACTGTTTTGAACGCACGACGGCCGGCAGTGCCGACTATATCGCCAACAAAGCATACTCTCACAGCAATACCCCCATTCTTTTTATTCTTTTAAAGTATAACACAAGGCAAAGATAATATAGACAGTCGTTTTTGCTCATCTGAAATGAGTATTGATCAAATTATCCGGGCAAACAAAAAGGACCTCAAGCCATATTGGCTTAAGGTCCTTGATTTGTTTTGATCGATGATACTAACGTGTTAAATAAATATATATAAAATGCGATAAATAATTATTTAGCAACGTCAGTTGCCCTCGTCTCTCTGATGACATTGACTTTGATCTGTCCGGGATAATCGAGTTCGTCCTCAATCTTCTTGCAGATATCACGGGCTTTAAGAGTCATCTCGTCATCTGATACCTTATCAGGTGAAACGATAACACGAATCTCACGGCCTGCCTGAATGGCGAAGCTCTTCTCTACACCCTCGAAGCTTGTGGCGATCTCCTCAAGCTTTTCAATTCTCTTGATGTATGTCTCGAGATTCTCTCTTCTTGCTCCGGGTCTTGCAGCTGAGATAGCATCTGCTGCAGCAACTAATACGGCTTCTGCGGTCTGGGGCTCAACATCACCGTGGTGTGCCTCGATGCAGTTAATGACAGCGGGACTTTCATGATACTTCTTCGCTATTTCAACACCGAGCTGGATATGTGTTCCTTCCTGCTCGAAGTCTACTGCCTTACCGATATCATGCAAAAGGCCGCCGCGCCTTGCAAGATTACTGTCAAGTCCGAGTTCGTCCGCCATCATTGCAGCGATCCATGAAACTTCAATAGAGTGCTGCAGTACGTTCTGTCCGTACGATGTGCGGTAACGAAGACGGCCAAGAAGCTTGATAACTTCCGGATGCAGGTTCATAACACCTGTATCAAATGCTGCCTTCTCACCCTCGGATTTAATAGTCTGATTGAGTTCCTTCCTTGCCTTGCCGGCCATCTCTTCGATTCTGGCCGGATGGATTCTTCCGTCTGCAACAAGTCTTTCGATCGTAAGTCTTGCGATCTCTCTTCTGATGGGATCGAACGA
Source organism: uncultured Saccharofermentans sp. (assembly GCA_905234715.1). Lineage (GTDB taxonomy): Bacteria > Bacillota > Clostridia > Saccharofermentanales > Saccharofermentanaceae > Saccharofermentans. The sequence goes on along the minus strand of CAJOJI010000060.1, from coordinate 1,031 downwards.
TGAAAGAACGATTGCTTCAGGAGTATCGTCGATAATAAGATCGACTCCCGTGATCGTCTCGATTGCTCTGATATTACGTCCTTCACGACCGATGATTCTACCCTTCATCTCGTCGTTAGGAAGATTTACAACCGATACAGTGACTTCAGAAACGTAGTCGGATGCATAACGCTGAATTGCATTGACGATGATGTCTTTTGCAACCTTGTCGGCATCCTGCTTAGTCTTCTCTTCCATCTGCTTGAGCATTAAGGCCATATCGTGAGTATATTCACGCTTTGCTTCATCAAGCACTAAGCTTCTGGCATCTGCGATCGTAAGTCCTGAAACTTTCTCAAGTTCAGTCTTCTTACGCTGCTCGTAGTCCTTTGCCCTGGCCTCGAGTTCAGCAATATTCTGCTGACGCTTCTCGATTTCCTCCTGCTTGCGTTCACAATTAGCTTCAATACGATTGATATTTTCTTCTTTCTGCTCGAGCTTATTGCGTTCTTTTGCAAGTTCCTGCTTTTTCTCTCTGGCTTCACGCTCTAATTCAGAACGTACGCGAGATACTTCTTCCTTCGCCTGCAAAAGCAAATCACGCTTGTTGTTCTCTGCTTCTTTCTGTGCATTTGCGAGTTCATTCTGCAGGTATGCGATTCTGTCATTGAGGCTCATTCCGATTGAAGGTACTGGTGATTCATTGCCTGTGATGTTCGACCAGCATTCAGCAATGTAATCTGAGAAGGTCATTACCGGGAAGATTCCGCCGCTGCATTTTGATTCGAGAAATTTCTTCGGGTCAAAACTCTTTGAGAGATTCAATATGCCTGGTATATATCCCAAATCAATGAACAGTCTCTCTTCCGAATCGAACTTCAGAACTGAGGGATTAATTTTCGTGTTTGCGTCAACGAGTGCGAAGAGAATATCCCAGTATGAGCTGGCCATGCTCTGCCAGATTTTTTGTGCGGCGATTTTATCTTCAGTTTTCTTTGTTGCGAGAAGAGCTGAATATTTCTGTGCCTGTGATGATAATTTTTCAACCTCCT